>DDBL01000046.1 GCA_002333425.1 Leptospiraceae bacterium UBA2033 | reverse complement strand
ATTTTGTGGGTAAGGTTATGGCTATTACAGAAGGAGAAGGAGCACGTCTGGAAAATCTAGTTGCCTGTTCTTTACAAAAAGAGCTTCATCTTGTAGAAGATATTTTTGGATTACGAACAGGACTTCATTATCTACGAACCAAAGAAGGAAAAGAATTAGACTTCCTAATTACAATCGAAGAAAAACCTATTCTAATCATTGAAGTCAAAGTAGCGGATGACAATCCTTCGCCGCACTTTTCTACGTTTAACAAGTATTTTCCTCAAATTCCTAAATTGCAACTCGTTCAAACTCTCTTGCGTGAAAAAGATTATGACTGGGGTTTGAAAATTCGTAAAGTATCTGATTACTTGACTAGTATTGATTTAAAATCAGTTTATGAAGAATACCATTGATGTATATCAATGGCAAAAAAAATCTATTGTTGTAATTTAGGCATTTCCTAACCTTGAGAATTTGAAAGAAAAGTTTATTTTAAAGCAGGGATTCAATGAAAGAAAATGAAAATTCGATATTCTATCCACCAGGTGGAATTTTGATTTGGATAATTATCGTACTAGAGATCGTTACTTTTTCCATGGGAATTGGTTCACTCTTATATCAGAAAAGTAAAAACATAGATGAGTTTTTAAAAATGCAATCCACTTTGAGTTTAACGTATGGACTTTGGAATACTGTTTTTCTAATTACCAGTGGGTTTTTTATGGCACTTACCATTCATTATCATAAAGCAAAAATTAAAAAAGGGGTTTCGATTTCTTTACTCATTGCGATTGTCTTTGGGTGCTTTTTTCTCTTTTTAAAATCTTTAGAATACATTGGAAAATGGAATTCGAATTATACTTTGCATACGAGTGATTTTTTTGCTTATTACTGGTTGCTTACTGGATTTCATTTTGTGCATGTTTTGGTTGGAGTTATTATCTTATTGTATGTCTTTACAATTAAGGATGAGATTCTTTTGGAAAATCTGGAAGCAAGTGCATCGTTTTGGCACATGTGTGATTTGATTTGGATCTTTTTATTTCCCGCTTTGTATTTGGTTCGGTAAACTTATGAAAATACCTATTTATTTAATTGTAATTTTTCTCCTATTACTTATGTCCATTGGTGGGAGTTTATTCTTGGCAGAAAAACATTTGGGACAATCAAATGAGTTTATCATTTTGATTAGTTTTTTTAAATTTATACTTATCGCCTATTTTTTTATGGATTTAAAAAATGCTCATTTATTTTGGAAAATTGTTATGTTAGCGTTGGGAATCATTTTATCTTCTATGGTTCAGATTTTGTAAAATGAAGTTTGGCATTGCAAATATTCATAAAAAGTAAATAATAAAATTTCGATTTGTCTTGCCATAAATACAATAAGGAAAAGTATTTTCCTTATGCAAAATAATCTGAAACCTACTTTTTATCTCGACTTCGATTCTGAAATTATTCAAAGTTTTATAACAAAACTAGATTTACAAAATTTAACTGAAATCGAAAAAGCCAAAAGAATTTACCTAGCAGTTCGAGATGAAATTCGATACGATCCGTATAATATCATTCTAACTCCCGAAGAAGTAAAAGCAAGTCTTGTTATCAAACGGGGATATGGATATTGTGTAGAGAAGGCAGTCACGTTAGCCGCTTGTATTCGAGCGGTAGGTATACCGGCTAAGGTTGGTTTTGCGAATGTCAAAAATCATATCAATTCTAAGCGATTGCAAAACCTTATGTTATCGGATATTTTTGTTTTTCACGGATATGCAGAAATTTTTTTGAACGGCAAATGGGTAAAAGCCACTCCAGCGTTTAACAAGTCATTATGCGAACGAGCAGGAATTTTGCCACTCGAATTTGACGGGGAGCATGATTCAATATTCCATCCATTTGATAAATCTGGAAAAAAACACATGGAGTATTTATGCGATCATGGAAGTTTTGATGATCTTCCTTATGAAAGGATGATTGAGGAATACGATAAATCCTATCCACATTTAAAAGTCAAAGAAAACAAAAGTTTCGGAAATGTGAAAAAAGCCAAGTTTGAAGATGAGGTAATTCGATAAATATTATGAAATCAGAATTCAATCAAGTTTTATCAGAACTAGGTATTCCAGAGAACAAAAAGTCGTTTCTTTTTGAGCGGATAATTGAGTGTTACTCTGAGTCCAATCGGGATTATCACAATTTACGTCATATCCGCGAAATGCTTGAATGCCTCGACTCCAAAAAAGAGGATATTATTGATTATCCTCTACTTTACATATCTTGTCTTTACCATGACATTGTTTACGACACACATGCTACCGACAACGAAGAAAAAAGTGCCGACTATTTAGAAAGAGATTTTAATATATATTTGTCGAAAGAAAAAATAGAAAAATGTAAAAACCTTATTCTAGGAACTAAAAAACATCAATTTCTAAAAGATGATTTCGATAATAAAATTTTTTTGGATTCGGATCTACTAATCCTTGGACGAGAAAGGAATCGATATATCGAATATATGGACAGTATTCGGAAAGAATACGAGTGGGTGGAAAAAGAATTTTACAAACAAGAAAGAACTAAAGTTTTACAAAAATTCTTAGAAAGAGATAGAATTTATTTTACAAAAGAAATTTTCGATAAATACGAAAAACAAGCACGAGAAAACATTCAATTTGAAATAGAAATGTATTTTCAAAAATAGGTGATAATTCAATATAGCAATGAAAATAGAAAATAGGAAATAGGAATTATTCATGGCTAGAGCATTAAAAAATATCTTAGTAACCGGTGGAGCTGGATTCATCGGAGCAAATTTCATTCATTACTTGGCAAAAATCGGATTCAAAGGACATGTTCTCAATTTGGATTCACTCACTTACGCTGGAGATTTGAGCAATCTTTCTGGTATTGAAGATAGATTGAACTATGAATTCATGAAAGGAGATATTCGCGACAAAGATTATTTGAATTTTGTTTTTACCAAAAATGAAATTGATACAGTGGTTCATTTTGCTGCCGAAAGTCATGTGGATAATTCCATTTCTGGTCCTAGAATTTTTGCTGAGACTAACGTCATGGGCACATTCGAGTTGTTAACCGCAGCGCGCACCTATTGGCAAAAAGATGGAAAATACAAAGAAGGAGTTCACTTCCATCATATTTCTACAGATGAGGTTTACGGATCGTTAGGCGAAACAGGATTTTTTACAGAGACTACTCCTTATGATCCGTCCTCTCCGTATTCCGCATCGAAAGCAGCATCCGATCATTTCGTAAATGCATTTCATCGAACTTTTAATATGCCAATTACAATGTCGAATTGTTCAAACAACTATGGTCCTTACCAAAACAAAGAAAAGTTAATTCCCCTCATGATTACAAATGCAATCCAAGGTCGTAATCTTCCAGTTTATGGGGATGGAAAAAATGTTCGCGATTGGCTTTATGTGGAAGACCATTGTGATGCTATTTGGACTATTCTACAAAAAGGCGAGAATGGTAGGTCGTATAACGTTGGTGGAAACAACGAATGGGCAAATATCAACATTGTGAAAAAAATCTGCGAAGTCCTAGGCAAACTCACTCCTAAACCAGTTAGCGAATTCGAAAAACTAATCCACTACGTCACCGACCGACCAGGTCACGACAGACGTTATGCGATAGATGCAACTAGAATTCAAAAAGAACTTGGCTGGTTTCCAAAAGAGACTTTTGAAACTGGGATCGAGAAAACAGTTAAGTTTTATTTGGGCTAATTAGAACTATTTTTTTGTGGGAGATTAAAGTAGAAAATACTTCCTTTTCCTACAACACTTTCTATCCAGATATTTCCGTTGTGTTTTTCGAGAAAGTCTTTGCAAAGTAAAAGTCCAAGGCCGGTACTAGCTTCCCCTTCCGTGCCTAGGCGAGATACTTTTTCATCTATTTTGAATAGTTTGTTTAACATTTCCGTGCTGATCCCTATTCCTGAATCTTGAATTGAGAATAGAATATCGTTTCCATTTTTCTGAGCTAAAATACTGATCGTTCCATTTCTCGGAGTAAACTTTACTGCATTGGAAATTAAATTTCTAATTACCGAATTAATCATTGCGGCATCTGCCCAAATATGTAAGTCATCTGGAATTGTAAAGGTTAGAGATATATGTTTTTGAATAAAAGTTTCGCTAAGCTCATCTATATTAGCATTTACTAATTTAGAAAGAACTAAATCAGTTGGATAAATTTCAATTAGACCTCTTTGCATTCTTGACCAAGTTAATAAATTATCTAACAAACTAAATAGGTTATTAGCAGATTTTAGCATTTTGTTATTAAAATCTTTAATTTCATCAATAGTCATTGTGTCTAACTTTTCTGCCATTAACTGAGTGAGTCCTAAAAAACCAGTAAAAGGAGAACGAAGATCATGCGCTATAATAGAAAAAAATTTATCTTTGGATGCGTTAAGCGCATTAAGCTCCATGTTTTGGGCGTGAATTTTTTCTTGTGCTTTTTTTAGTTCCGAAATATCCTGTGCCATTCCTCGAAGTATTACTATGTTGCCTATCGCATCTTTCTGTGCTTCGCCTCTTACAAGCATCCAACCTTTTTTCCCATTCACAGTGATAAATTCAAGCTCCAGTTCATAAGGAATTCCCTTTTCAACTGTGAGAGTTAAGTTGGTACTTAATTTTTCCCAACTCTCTTTGGTAAATAACGTCTGGTGAAAAGAATAATCCGGAGGTGGGAGTTTGGGGTCAAGACCGTACATACGATAGAGTTCTTCTGTCCAGAATACGTGGTTGGTTGTTACGTCTAACGTCCAACTTCCCACATGAGCCATTCTTTGGGCTTCGTTGAGTTCTATTTCTCTTTGTTTCAAGTCATCTTTTGCTTTTTTCGATTCTGTGATGTCTCTGGCTATTGCATATACTAGGGGAGCATAGGAACAAGGTGTTGCGTTCCAGTCAAACCAGCGATAGGATCCATCTTTACATCTATAACGATTTTGGAAGTTAATCACTGTTTGCCCATTTGACAACTTCTTCATTTGTTCTGTGGTATCTGCAATATCTTTTGGGTGTACGAAATCAAGATAGGAAGTTGTTAACATTTCCTCTTTCGCATAACCTAAAGTAACCTCCCAAGCAGCATTTAATTTTAAAAATTTTCCATCTGCAGACGCAATACAAGCAAGGTCAGGATTTAGGTTAAAAAATGTTTCGTAATCTTCATTTGTAATATTTACTTGGTTCATATTTTTTGGGACTACTATTTGGGGTTAATTTTTTTTCTTAATAATTCCATCTCTCAGAAGTTGGTCGAAGTGATCACACACTGTTTGTTTGATGTCAGTGAATTTTATTCCTAAATCGTTTTGTGTATAGGAATTATCAAATTTGACTGGAACTCCAATATTTTTTTCTACATATTCATGACTAAATCCAAGAATCGGACCAAATAACCACACCAGAAAAAAGGGAACTGACCATTTAGGAAACGGATATTTTTCTCCAAATTGTTCACGCAAGTATGTGGCTAATCCAAGTAATTCGATTGAGTCAGAACATGAAATATGTCTGCCTTTTGCGCTTGGAGTAAATCCTGCTTTAACATGAGCGAGGGCAACATCACGCACATCCGTAATTCCAAACCAAAGTTCAGGTACTCCCAGTGCGAATGTTCCATTTCCTAATTGTATCATCATATTAATACTTGTGGAATCAGTTCGTTTTGTAAGAGAAGGTCCGAGTACAAAAGCGGGGTTAATCGTGAGTAAATCCCATCTGGACTGTGCGTTTGCAATTTTCCAAGCTTCTTGTTCTGCGACTGTTTTTGAATAAGAATATGGACTGTGAGTGATCGAGCTAGTTGTATTCCAATATTCTTCTGTAAAAACCTTATTCTTAGTAAGCGTTATATCTTTGTTATCCCCATAGATAGATGCACAACTGGAGGTAAGGACTACCCTTTTTACAGATGGTGTTGCATTAACTGAATTAAGAACGTTAGCCGTTCCATCTTTTGCGGGTTCTATCAAATCCTTTTGTGCATCTTTAATTCCAACTACAAAAAAAGGAGATGCCATGTGAATCACAAGTTCGCAGTCTTGCATTGCTTCTAGGAAAGAATCTTTTTTCATTAGATCTGCAGAGAATACTACTAATTTGCCTTTAGAGTTGTTTGCAATTTCTTCTAGGTGAATGTATTTATCCTTCTTCGACTTATCACGAACTGTTGTATGAACAGTATGCCCTTCTTCTAAAAGATACTTTACTACCCAGGATGCGATGTAGCCGCTTCCGCCAGTGACAAGGATTGGTTTTGATGGATTGATATTCATACTTTACATATAAGACTTTATCGTAAAAAACACAATCTTAAATTCGATTGACTTTCTAATTCTAATTCGCAATCTTTACTTATGGAAAACCTAGCGCGTAAACTCTACACTGAGTCAGAATACTTGGAACTCGAAAAAACTAAGGTAGATTTATCACTCTTAGAAGACAAAGGACTTAGATAATTTGAAAATCAAAAAATGGATTGTATGGATAGTAAGTCTTTACTCGATCTCTAGTCTTTCAGCAATCGAATTTCCAAAAGATCATTCCTTTCACGAAAACTTTGGGCTGGAGTGGTGTTACTTCGTGGGCAATCTAAGTGGAGAAAAAGGGCAAGAGTTAGGTTATGAACTAAGTTTTTTTAGAGCAAGGTTATCAGGAAAGGAAGAAATTTTTCCTGTGCATTTTGCTATTTCCGATATCTCCAATCAAAAACACTACACGGCACAAACGATCGAACGTAAAATCGGTGGGCTTGCGGCTTACAATGATTTACTCATTCGAAGTGGAGATTATAAAATTGAAATTTTGGGAGAATCTGAATTTAAAATTACAGCACGACCTAGAGGAGAACAAATCTCCCTAGAACTACGGCTAACGGCAAATAAGAAAGAAATTTTACTACACGGTGACAAAGGTTATTCAATAAAAAGTAATTTGGATAAAAATATTTATTCCTATTACTATTCCATTCCGCGACTTCAAACGAAAGGATTTTTAAAAATCGGAGAGCGCAAACTAGAAGTAACCGCAGGAACTTCTTGGATGGATCATGAATGGAGTTTTCCTGTCAAAGAAAACGAGAAAAATTCAGATGCAAAAAAATCTCTTGCCTCGGAAGACAACTCCTGGGACTGGATTTGTTTAAATCTAGATGATGGATCTGATTTGATGGTATTTAATTTCAGAAAATCAAAATCTGATTCTCCTGAGACATTTGGGACATTGCGAAGTCCAAAGGGAGAAATTATCCATTTTCAATCCTCAAAGGAAATCAAACTACAACCACAAAACTCTATTTGGAAAAGTCTAGAGACAAATAAACGTTATCCCATGAAATGGAAAATTTCTTCTAGTGACTTAATTTTAGATATTGAGACAAGATTTCCCGAACAAGAGTTTGTAGGAACAATTACAACAGGAAATTCGTATTGGGAAGGAGCAGTCAAAGCAACTGGCTTCTTAAAAGGAAAGCCAGTTAAAGCGAAAGGCTACTTGGAGTTAAAAGGTTACTGAACGGTTTCTGGGTCGTTGATTGCTTCGACTTTGTTTACGTTTGCCGCTGTTTTAGGGACTGGTTTGAGTAAACCTAGTAAACCATCACTTGCAATTTGGAGAATTTGGATTTTCTCTTTTAGTTGGCTTGTATCATATCCTTGGTCTTCTAATTGATAATACGTTGCCATTAGCTCGCTATAAGCGGATTGAACATGGAAAATAGATTTTTCTAGTGACTCCGGTTTTGCAATTTTCCTTTTCCTGTAGGCTATTATTAAATACTTGTAAAATAGAGTTAAAAAATAGAACGAATAAGCTGGAACTAAAATGAAAAGACTAGAGATGAGTGTTTTATCCAAAGTCTCGCTAAGGCGTTTTTTATTTATAACTCCCACTTTTGCAACAACGTAATAAATTCCGACTGATGCAAGAACAGCGAATAATAAGTTAAATTTTGAGGTAGATGGAGATACACTATTGATTAAAATCAGAATGATAATAGATAGAAATAATAGAATAAAAACTTCTATTGGTACAAATTGTATGACTCTGTCTAGAAAATCGTATAATCGGGAATAGTTTTTCAATAAGGATTTGAAAAACTTTTCATAATTATTGTAATCACTTTGGAGAATCGATAAAAAATCTTTTACTGGCGACATAATGAAATCCCTTACTTTTCTTACTAATATATTCGGTCAAGTCTCTAAAAAGTATAATTCATTAAGTTTCCTTTCTAAAATTATTTGCATTTATACACTTTTAGCAATCCCATTTCTCTATAACCATGAAAGTCATCTCCCGATTCTAGTGATTTTCATTTTAATTGTGACAACTTTGGTTGTTTCCTTACTTACATTCCTACTCAGTATTCTCGCCTTGAAGTATATGTTCAAGAAAGACTTTGTGTTCTGGCAGGAAATTCTTTATCTATCTGTCACCATTGGAACTGTGTATGCGTTTGGTTTTTTTGATAACCAAGCGGGAATTATTTTTCTAATTTTTGTTCTGCTTTTTTTTCTATTCTATCGAATGATTCGAGGTGTGGTTTACTATCGAATTATCCTCGTGGGTATGGCTCTTTTTGTAAATGGACTTTTGACTTTTAAATATTTGCAATTCTCGGAAATGTATTTGTTCAATCGTTCTTTTCAGGATAAATATGAGACAAACGAAAAGGATTTAACTAAGTGGGAATTGGATGAAAAAACTAGAACTTTAAAAAATGAAATCATTCCTATTACTCTTACATTACCCAAAGACTATTTTTTCCATAACCCGAAAGATTTAAAAATGAAAGAAAAAACAGGTTCTGGGCAAATAGCAGGTATCCTCTCTACAGGTGAAACCAATCCGAATCGGTATCCACTTCTTCGTTTGTTTTATGTTCCTGAGTTTATCAAAGTGGATCCAACAACAATCAAAGAAGAATACAGTTCGATTTTAGATTTTGAAAAACACCAAGGGAATATGGAAGAAATCAAAAATCTTGGTGAACATCCACACTCGGAAAAAAAATGGCAGGGAAATTTTTGGACGTTCTATGACATACTTCGTCCTCGTTATTCTAAGACCGGTTTTTATATTTATCCGCTAAAAGATGGTAGTTACTTAATCATTGACATAACCGAAAATTTAGTTGAAAATCAATTTCACGAAAACGAAATTGAAGAAATTATCAAAAGTATCAAGTAAAAAAACTATGCCTACTTCCCTTCACGATCTTGGTTTTAATTCTTTTTTTGAAAATGAATTCTCTAAATCAGAGGAAAAATCCTTTGTGCCAGCAAGAGTTATTTCTGAGCACAAAGGAATGTATCGAATTCAAAATGAAAAAGGAGAATTTTTAGCTGAAATTTCAGGCAAAATGCGGTTTACGGCTGTTAATCGCGATGACTTTCCAACAGTTGGTGATTGGGTTTATATACAAGAGTTAGAAGGGGAAAATAAAGCAATCATTCATTCTATTTTTCCAAGGAAAACAAAACTCTCAAGGAAAGCTCCCGGCAAAAATATAGAAGAACAAATCCTTTGTGCAAATATTGATACGATTTTTATTGTTCAGCCAATGGATTCTACTTTTAATCCAAATCGAATTGAACGTTATTTGACGATTGCGTGGGAAAGTGGTGCTATTCCAATTGTAATTCTCACAAAAAAAGATTTATGTGATTCACCCGAATCAATTTTACTAGAAGCTGAGTCTGTCGCTATTGGAACAAAGGTCTATGCAGTTAGTTCGCTGTTAAACGATGGATTTGATCCGATTCAAACGTATTTGATTCATGGAAAAACGATTGTTTTTATCGGTCAGTCTGGGGCAGGCAAATCAACTCTTATCAACAAACTAATTGGAAAAGAATTACAAAAAACTAACGAAATAAGAGATATTGACTCAAGAGGCAAACACACAACAACTCATAGAGAATTATTCGTATTAGACGATGGTGGGCTTTTAATTGACACACCAGGGCTAAGAGAGATTCAACTTTGGGGAGATGAGTCTATTTTAGAAGAAACTTTTTCCGACATAGAGGAGTTAGCCTCTCAATGCAAATTCCCTGATTGCAGTCATGAGTCAGAGCCTGGCTGCGCAGTATTAGCCGCTCTTGCAAAAGAAGAAATTTCAGCAAAAAGATTTGAGAATTACTCCAAAATGAAACGAGAGCTTGCATTCCTAGAATCCAAAATGGACGAGTCTGCAAAAATGCGACGAAAACAAAAAGAAAAACAATTACAAAAGATGATCGGAGAAAAACTAAAACAAAAATACGGAAAAAGATGAAAAACTAAATCTTACTCTAGAACTTTCGCAAAATCGACTTGCCAGCTAAGAAGGAAAACAAAATAAATAACCATGACCTTATTTCTTGACCTAGACAATACTCTTTACGACGCAAAATACACTTACAGTTACACTATTTCCAAACTGGACGAAGAATGGATCCGAAAGGGAAGAGTGGGTAATTTTATTAGTCTGTATGAAAAAGCAAGACAGGCTACAAAGTTAGATTTAAAAGATCATAGCTCAAATCGTCTCCGAGTTTTGTATTTCAAAAAAATCTTCGATGACATTGACGGCAAACTCAATATAGACGCTACTCTCGAAATGGAAGAGTTGTATTATAAGAATTTTATCCAAGGAATTCAAAACTATGTAAAAGCAAATCAGGCTAATTACAAGTTGCTGTTCAATCGTCTAAAAGAAATTTCTAACAATCACCAGATATTTATTCTTACCAATGAAAATCTTCGCACACAACTTTTTAAACTGAGTGCATTTTTTCCAAACAATATTCCTGTCCAACTGCTTGTATCCGAAGAAGTAGGTAAAGAAAAACCAAACTCTACTTTTTTTAAAAAAGCTCTAAAACTATCCAACTCCAAACCAACTGAATGTTTGATGATCGGGGATAATTTAGTGGATGATATAAAAGGTGCACTTAGTCTAAAAATCCCAAGTGTTTATGTAAAATCTATCTTCGGCGATTTAGAATATTCCAAAACCAAAACAATGAGCGGAAAAAAATACACAGAAGTTTCTAATATTCTAAAGGCATTAGAATTTTTTAAATCTTAACGTCCCCGATTGCCTCTGTGGCAAAATATACCATCTACATAATCGCTTAGGTAGTTCTAACTATTACGGCAAATACTCATTGCGTATTTTGTTTTCTTATGAGATGATATACCATTATGAGAACAATACAAATACTTTCTGCGATACTAATTTTTTCTTTCCACTTGCAATGTGATTCTAGAAGTGTTGAGCAAGAAAAAGAACAAGAAAAAATTTCTCGAATTCGATTGTATAAAGCCTCGCTTGACTCTTTAAATTATACAGGGGCAAATTCTGGTTATCCTGAAAGTGATAGTTCCAGTGTGACTACTACTGGTTCTGACTCTTCCTCAGGCAGTTCTACTTCCACTTCTGGTAGTTCGAGTTCAAACTCAAATCAATGGTCTCTCGATTACATAGCCACTTTATCTTCTGGTGATTGTAAAGCGATTTCATCGAATGATAAATTTTACTGCACAACCGACGATTGCAAAGGAATTGTTAGAAAAGACAAATTCTATTGTAAAACATCCGACTGTAAAGGTGTAGCGGATAATGACAAATTCTACTGTAAGTCTAAACTTTGTAAAGCCTGGGTCACAAGAGACAAGTTTTATTGTGATTCCAATGACTCTGATTGCAAAGCTATAGCGTCTAACGACTCATTTTATTGTAAGTCTAGACAGTGTAAAGCAATCGTTAGAAAAGATAGGTTTTATTGTAACTAAACTACTTCAGTCGATTTTTGATTTCATTTAAGAAAGGAACAAACTTTTCTAAAATCTCAGGAAGTTCGTATTCTAGGATGTCGCCTGCGGTTACGATGTCTTTGTCGGACAATGCTTGTTCTACTTGGGTAAGTTTTTCGTTTAACAACGAGTTGACTGTGTAGAGTGTATCTTCTCCAATCGTGATGTCCTCTACTTTGAGTTCTCCACGACTGGCAACAGAGATGAGTCCTGAGATCATTACATGTAAACGACCGGTGGAATGGGATAATAATTCGGTGGCTAAGTGGTCTTTGCCGGACTGAAAGTTTTCGTTGACTCGGATGAATTCTTTCTTTAATACTTCCATGTTCTCGCCGTAGGTGGTGAGAATTTCTTTTACAGTCTCTGAGTCAATGTTGAGAAGTGTAACACGGTTGAGTAAATCCATTACAAAAAGTTTGAGATCTCTTAGGTTATCAAGATAGTCTTCGATTAGTTTGACTGAGTCCAGTTTATTTTCTGGATCTACAGCTTTTGCAATTATCTCTAGCATATTTCGCTCAGAGCCATGGGGGATAATGCGTGTATAGTCCAGACGAAGAAGTGTTTTGGCAGAGCTAAGAACAGTTTGAATCCAGTGAAGCCCTTCTTTTAAGTCTTGGCTTTCATTTTGAGTTAAAGAATCCCTTCCGAAAAGAGTATTTCCTACATTGTCAATGTATTTGTCTAACTCTAGAAGACTTGCAATTAAAATGTCTATGTCCTCACCCACATAGAAGTCGAGTCGTTTGACAGAATCAATTGGGATTTCTTTTAGTTGGGAAATATTTTTTTCTGTTCCATCGACAAGACAACTTACCAAGTATTTTCCGCTCGACTCAATCCAGGAGCTAACTCCATGGTAGACTTCCCCTATTGTTTTTTCTTCTTCGAGTTTGGTTTCTAATACTTCTTCGTTTACGTAGATTATCATAGTTTTTGTCTATAGAATTATAACAAGGTATACTAGCAAATAAAAATTCGTATCAATCATCGTTCCCGCGTCTTTGGAAGTTGTTTTTCAAGTAATTCCCGACAGCTTTATTTTTACCTACACCTTGTTCCATGTAGAGGTATTTTTGTTTTAATTTTTTTTCGAAGCTGACAAGATGCGATTCGTAGTCTTTGACTTTTTTGCTATTTTCAGCGATGGTGGATTCTGCGAGTTTGATTTTACTTGTCACTAGTCCAGAGGTAAGTTGTGTGTAGGGTTTTAGATGTTCTAAGATTGCAACTCCGACACCGTCGTCTACTCGATTGTCGTTATTGTTGTCAGAGGCAAATAATTCTCGGACTGATTCTGGATTGTCGTTAAGCGCAATAGAGAGAGTGGATTCGTCAATTTTAAGAAGACCTTCTTGGATTTGTTTCCAGTTACTTCCCAGTTCTCCAGTAGAAATTCCAATGTCCGAAAGAACTTTGTATCTAGGTTCAGCAGAGGACGGATAAGATGCACTAGTCGCAGTTTTAAGACCGGCTACCAAGCGGATAACAGCGTTATCCCCCGCAAGGATTCCATTTTTGGTTTTGTTATTCCAGTATTCAGCAGAGATATCTACACCGTTATTGTCCTCTGCTGCTGTGCTTAAATCTACTTTTGCATCTTTATTGGAAGTGCTTATTTCTTTGGAGTATTTGATCAGTTCATTGTAAGCATCTACAAATTCTTTTACCATCACCACACCTTTATTTGTTTCAACGGAAATTTCCATTGTGATTGGTTGTGTGGTTTCTTTTAGTAAGTTAAAGGAAACTCCGTCGATTGCATCTTTGATATTTTCGTTTGTGTCTCTAGTTACTTCGATTCCATCAATTTTAAATACAGCATTTTCTGCAGGGGCTATTATGTTGTTAATTGTTGCTCCTTGGATTTCGCCAGGAACTACAAATTTGATTTCGGAGACGGTCATTTCTGCATCTCCTGTATTTCCGAGGACAATTTTTGTGATTAGGTTGTCTCTGGCAAAACTAGCAACATTTACAGAGTATTTTCCAGATTTTGCTGGGATATTTTCATACTTAAATTTTTCGCCTTCTTTTGTATCATAATAAATTCCAATTGCCAGATAATCAGGAATAGTTCCTTTTGTTTGTTCTGGATAAAATTCTAGATAAGAAAGTTTTTCTACACGAAACTTATCAACTAGAAAAGCAAATGCAGTATTTTGTTTGAGTGATACACCACTCTGTCCGCCCGGGCTAGGGGCAAATTCTGATTTTGTGTTGTTTTGAAATTTCTCTGATTGATAGGGGGTTGGTGCTTCTGTGCTTAGGCGAATGGAGCTTACTGTTGGTGGAGGCTCAGGGACGTTAGACCCCACAATTCCAGCTTGTTGTAAAATTCCATTTGGATCTAAAAATTTCATCGCTGCTTCTTGTCCATACTGCAAGGCATGAATGGAAAATACCATGTTATCAGAGTCAACTTTCATTAGGCTTGATTTTACAATTTGACTTCCGAAGTTTCTAATTTTTTCTTGTAGGTCTTCTAATTTACCACCAGCAAAATCTATATCAACACGTTTATCTTTGGAGATAATAGAGAATTGCCCCCCGGGGAGAGTGGTGTCTAGTTTTACTTTGTTTCCAGCAATTTTTTGTTTGGATGCTAGTTTTAAAATTTCAATTTCTTGTTTGGCGGATTTTGCATTTCGATTTGCTTCTCCACTTAGATATCCTTCTTCATTTGCAGAAACTTTTTTGGAAGAGAAAGGTGCTGTGAAAGAAGTGAGTGCTTTTGTTTTAATCTGTAGGTTCAAAGATAAATTTTTGAGTTCATTCCATGCTCTGATTTGTACTTTTTGGTATTCATTTTCTTTTTCCCATCGTTTAATGGGTTTTGCTTCTAACTCCAGAAGTTTGCGGATTATGTCGTTTGTGTTTTGACCGGAGCTTAATCCGGAAACTGTGTATGCTGGCATAAGAAATTTCCCCCTACCAAAATATGTTCGTCTTATCAATAAAAAAGATTACTAATTTAGACCAAAAAAATACCATGGAAACATGGATAAAACTGAGCTTTCAAATAACAAGGACATATTTTTTGAACGAGAACTCTCATGGATTGATTTTAATTTTAGAGTTTTGGAAGAGGCTTGTGACCCAACGAACCCAGTATTAGAGAGGCTGAAGTTTTTATGTATTACTGAGTCCAACTTGGATGAGTTTTTTATGGTGCGTGTGGCAGGACTTCGCGACCAAGTGAATTCTGGGATTGACGAAAAAAGTTTAAATGGAATGCGAAGTTCAGAGGTAATTCTCGAAATTTCAAAAAAGGTAAATACCTTTATTCAAAAACAATATGAAGTTTTAGTTGATAAGATCATTCCTGATTTAAAAGCAAACAATATCAATATCATAAATAATCATTCCGAACTTAAAACAACAGAAATTGCTTACATAAAAAAATACTACAAAGAAGAAGTTTCGAGTATTCTTACGCCACTTGCAATCGATCCTTCGCATCCATTTCCGCATCTGTTGAATCGTTCTTTAAATCTTGCTATTACTCTTACAAGCGATGAGGATAATGCGCGTAATCTTTTCGCAATTGTGCAAGTTCCTTCTTTGTTACCTAGATTTTTGGAATTACCAACTACTGATAAGGAAAGAAGATTTTTTCCTTTAGAGGGGATAATCACTCTTCACCTTTCCGATTTATTTTATGGTTTAACCGTCAAAGAAATTCATGCGTTTAGAATTATGCGGGACTCTGATCTTTCTATCCATGAAGAATTAGAAGGAAGTCTTTTGACCAATGTAAAGAAGGAATTAAAAAATCGTTTTTGGGGAGAAGCAGTTCGATTAGATATTCATAGCAAAACTCCTGAAAATCTGAAACAATCCGTAATGGAATTACTCAAAATTCAGGATCACGAAATTTATCAAATTCCTAGTTTTCTAAATTTAGGTGACATGATGTATTTTTATGGTCTTTCGGGAACTAGCCATTTAAAATTTCCAGTGATTCCTTCTATTAATAAATTAAGTGAATATAGTCTCGATAAAATTTTTCAGCTCATTCGTAAAGGGGATATAGTATTTCATCATCCTTATGATTCGTTTCAAGCAGTTGAGGATTTATTAAAATTTGCAAGTGAAGACCCAAAAGTTCTAGCTATCAAAATGACTCTCTATCGCACGAGTGGGGATTCTCCGATTATCCAATACCTCAAACAAGCAGCGGAAAATGGCAAACAAGTAACTGTACTTGTGGAACTCAAAGCTAGGTTTGATGAAGAGCGTAATATCATTTGGGCGCAAAGATTGGAAGATTCTGGTGTGCATGTAGTTTATGGTGTCATAGGTCTCAAGATTCATTGTAAGGTACTACTTATCCTAAGAAGAGAGACAGATAAATTAAAACGTTATGTGCACTTGAGTACTGGAAATTATAATTCTTCTACAGCAAAGTATTACACTGATTTGTCGCTATTTACGAACAATATAAATATTACAGAGGACATAGGAACATTGTTTAACGCATTGACTAGCTCAGCTAAGATGCCAAAGTTATCTACTATTTCAGCAGCTCCTTTGTATTTGCGAGATGATATTCTCGGTTTGATTAACCAAGAAATCGAAAATGCTAAGGCAGGAAAACCAGCTTATATATTTCTTAAAATGAATTCTCTTGTGGATCGAGATTTAATTTTAGCTTTGTATGAAGCAAGCAGTGTTGGAATTAAAGTTGATTTGGTCATTCGTGGGATTTGTTGTTTAGTTCCTGGGATTCCGGGAATATCTGAAAATATAGTAGTAAGATCTATTGTTGGAAGGTTTCTTGAACATTCTCGAATTTATATTTTTCATAATTCTGGAAAACCTAAAGTATACCTTTCATCTGCTGATTGTATGCCTAGAAATTTCTTCAAACGAATTGAAGTTATGTTTCCACTTTTGGATGAAAAAATCCAAAACAAGATTTTTAAAATTATAGAAATTATTTTAAAAGACAATGTAAAAGCTCGTATTTTAGGAAGAGATGGAATTTATAGAAAACTTTCGCCATCTGAAGGTGAAATTCCGGTTGATTCTCAAATGGAATTAGCAAAAATATAGCTTTATTGGAAAAAATCATGTTGTTTAGATATTTATTTTTATTTTTTACTTTGTTCTTTGCGGTTACGCAAAGTTATGCGGATGACTGCAATCGACTAATCAGTTCTTTTGATGAGCCAACTTCCCTTAAATCAGGATGGGTTTTTTTAAAAGGAGATAATCCTGAATGGAAAAACCCAGACATGGAAGATTCTGGTTGGACAAAAAAAACTCTACCTGATTCAGGCAAAGATCCAAATCCAGATATTTTAGTTACTGGTTATCATTGGTACAGATGCCATTTGATTTTACCGGATAATATCAAAGAAACTTCTATCTCACTTGCAATCAATTTTGGAAAAATACGTGATGTGGATGAAGTATATTTTAATGGTACTAAAATCGGATCAACAGGAAAAGTATCTCCATCACTTCAGGCAGATTTAGAAAAGGATAGAATATATTCTATTTCAGCTAGGCTTTTAGAACCTGGAAAAAATGTAATTGCAATTCGAATTTACTCATCGACGGATTCTTACGGAATTTCTAGTGTTCCTGTAATTGGAAATGAATTTACAATTTTTTTAAGAAATACACGCAAAGAAATATTTAATATCATTTCTGGATTTGTATTTATTGCAATGGGACTTTTTTTTATTTTAGGATCACTTGTAAAATCTACCAACAAGAGTAATTTGTATTTCTCTTTCTTTTCTATTGTTTTGGGGTTATACACTCTTATGCGCACTCAATTTCGATATAGAATTTTTGATGACTTTAGTTTATCATTCCGAATTGAATTGATACTGCTCATGTTTTTGCCAATTTTGTTTATCAACTTCATTATGTATTTTGTAAATCACGAAAGAAAGTTACATAACTGGATTTATGAACTTGTAATGGTGGGGTTAATGGTGTTTACATGGTTTGCAAAAACACCAACCAAGTGGGAATTGATCATTCGAATTAACGGCTATTTGTTAGTATACCCACTTCTAAGATGTTGTTATATCGTAGCCAGAAATTATATTCAGAATAAAGAAAAGTTAAAATATATATTTATCGGAACATTTGCTCTTTTGCCATGTGTTGTTGTGGATTTGCTGAAAGCACTTGAGTTTATTAAATTTCCTTCGATTGTTCATTTTGGATTTATGATTTTTTTAATTAATATTTCTGTGCAACTATCTGAAGAGATGGTGGAGAATTACAAAAAATTTATCGGACAGGAAAATGATTTAAAGAAAATGGAAAAACTAAAAACCAAATTTTTAGTAAACCTTTCCAATGAATTTAAAATGTACATGGACGGTGTAAATTCTAGCATCAAAGATCTATTAGCCAATCCTGAAGATGTAAATGTCCAAGAAAAAATCAAAAGATTGGAAAGTTTTGAGGGGCTTACTCGTTCTATCATAAGTGACGCAGTTGTTTTAAATGCTATCGAAAATAAAAAATACGAAAATGTAATCGAAAAATTCTCTCTCAAAGATTTGATAAACGACACGATTGTTATCATTGAAACCAGACTGAATCAAATCAGAGAATCTAAATCAGTTACAATATATTCCGGTGATATTGAGCTTATGCAATCAAGAGAATTGATTTTTTTAATTGTGTATCATCTTTTGGAAAATGTTTATAAATATACACCCGAAAAATCTGGACTACAAGTGGTTGTAAAATCAGAAATAAAAAATACTTTAGAAATCACTGTAATTGATGAAGGCAGTGGAATTGATAGTTTGGAGCAAGTGGATATTCTCAAAAAATTTGTTCGTGGAACAAGTGCTAACGAAAAAATTATGGGTGTTGGAATTGGACTTACACTTGTAAAAGCAATTTCTACCTTTTTAGGTGGAGGTTTGGAAATCCAAAGTGCAAAGGGAACTGGATCCAAGTTCATTGTTACAATTCCGGTATAAAACATGAAAATACATTTTAATTACATACGTCTTTTTTTATTAGCTGCCTTGATTCTGTCTTTAGGAAATTGTTATTCTACTTCAGATGAAATGAGCACGGAAATCATTGATCTAAGTGAATCAGAGTGGAATATAGATTTTAATGATAACCCGCAGTATGCAAGTTCCGAATTTGCACATCAGAGTTGGCAAACAGTAGAAGTTCCTGGTAATCTTAGAAGACTAGACAGTTCGCATCGTGGAATATTTTGGATGAGAAAATCATTTGAACTAGATGCGGAAAATTTTACGAATGCGCTCGCTCTTACTCTCGGAAAAATATACGATAGAGATGAAGTTTATCTAAATGGAAAGATCATCGGGATCAATGGAAAAAGCCCAGAAGACATTCACCAGAACGAAGTTGCTTTTGGAAGACTTAGAATTTATACTATTCCGCCAGGTCTTTTGAAAAAAGGAACGAATGTTCTTGCAATTAAGATTAATTCTAATTTTAGAGGGTACGCAGGAATAGTCTCTGGTCCTGTTGGGATTGCTACTCTTGAGTCGGCTACTTCTTATTTGCTGCAAAACTCTGTAGATGATGTGGTTTTTCTTGCGGTTTATCTTTTTATTGGTGTGTTTTTCATTATAAGTTTTGTAAAAATGAAAGAGATGAAAGAATATTTGGCTTTTAGTATTTTCATTATTGCATTTTCTATTTTTTTATTTACAAGAAATGAATTTAGATTTGAATTTTCTAAACACTTTCTTGTTTTTAAATACTTAGAGTCTGCACTGCTTTTGAATGTGCCTTTTTTCTATGTGCATTTTTTTCAAAGTTTTTTTAAACTTCCTAAAGTAAAATACCAGAATTATTATTTTCTACTCAACTTAGGGTTTTGTATTTTATTTTTAGTTATTCCTAATTATGTTTTTTGGAATAACTTTATCAATATATGGGTAATCAATATTTTGCTCATCTTAGGTTACTCGTTGTATGTCACTGTTCAAAAGGTAAAAGAAAAAGATAGAGATGCAATTATTTACGGAATTGCGCTCGTGTATTTCATATACAGTGTAATGAAAGAAATTTTAATCGAAAGAGGTTGGATTCATAGTGAGTCATCTATAGAACATTCCGTTTTGTTTTATATACTTCTTGTAACCCTAGCGTTACGTTTACGATTTATTGTTTTAAAAATCAAAATCCAAAATAGGTTTGAACAACTAAAAGAAATTGACCAACTCCGAGAAAAAATATTTCTTTACATGGATAGAATTCTCAGTCCTTCGATAGATGAATCTATTTTGACTACAAGAGCACTGAAAAATCACAATAATCCACAAGCTATCAAAGAGTCGGTGGTAAAGATTCAAACCATATATGAAGAAATGCAATATTCTTTAGATGACATTCTTGAGTTATCCAGACTTGAAGTAATGTCTGAGCCTTTGTCAAAAGAAACTGTAGACTTCGTAGATTTTATCAGAACGATTCTTGCCATGGCAGACGTTACTTACACTGTCAAAGTAGATGAAAAATTTCAAATTCACAATAGTTTAGATCTTATTAATTCTCTTATTATCCGTTTGATTGATTTTACTGGGTTTAAAGATGTCACTAGTATTGATTTGATCGTAACTTCTGATTTAAAAAATCAACTTCACTTCCGGTTTATGCTCTATAGCCTTGACCAGAAAAAAACACAGAAGCTCTACAAACAGTTAAATGATTTTACAGTTGGTGGAAATATTCATTCCGTCCGATGGGCTATTATCAAAGAAATTTTGCGTCTTCTGGATGGTCATTTAGAAATGAAACTCATCAACAAAAAATACGTTCGTATCGACTTTGAATTACAGGCATTACCCCTTGAGCAAGAAAAAAAGGACAAACCTAAAATTGAATTTAAACAATTAAAACTTCCTAAGTTTAAGTTTAATTTCAAACTACCTCCCTTCAAAATGCCAACGTTTAAGAAGTAGAAGTATACGTCCGCAACACTTTTTTAACTATCAGGGCTTCTCTGATGTTGAAAAATAGTGGAATACTCGGAATTTTTACGTGATAGATAGACTTTCGCCCACAAGTCAAAATCGGGGGACTGTGAAATTCCTACAGCCCCCAAGAAATACGATACGGTCTGGGCGAACTCTACAAAGTCAGCAATTAGTAGGTATACCAAAAACGCTGAGATAGACATCCCAAAGCTTATCCGGTAAAGTTTCAGTTCAGCCCAGTCATCCAACCTCGGACGAAATGCAACACGAATCAAGTTTTGGTTTTTATCTTGGTACTTCGTTGTATGATTACTGTAAGCAGGAACAAGCCCGTTTACAATATGAATCTTGTATTTAAAAAGCAAGTGTGCCACATAAGCCCGCACGCCACCGTAGCGAACTACTTTTTCCTTAAACTTTTCGTAATACTTTTCTGGAATCAACAGTGTTGAATTTACTTCGATAAACGGATTGTTCTCACGTGGATAATGTTTCGTATCCTCCGAAATCTCTACTCCATTTTCGTACCCTTCAGCTTGAATTCCCCAAAACTGTTCTCTTTGTTTTTCCAGTTCTTGTGCTAAATATTCTTTGTAATCCATAACTACCTCTTAATTGAGTTAGGTCGAAAAAGGAGAAAAGTGTGCGCTATTTTTTAGATTTTTTTCGTGATTTACCTAGAAAAAGTGAATTTAATTTTAAAAACCAAACGTAAGTTTTTCGACAGTATTCTTTTCTGAGCGTACAAAAACATTTGTATCTTTACTTACTCTTCCTGCATTTTTGATTGACAGATAGGACTTAGACTCTAAGTTACAGTCATGGATATAAGAGATTATTTCGAGACAAAGATTTCAAATTTTAATGGGAACAACAAGGTGATTGGTGTTCTAAAGAATGGGGAAGAGTTAGTTGTGGCTTTTGAAGTGCCCGGGCTTAATGCTGACCAGGTTCAAGATTTTACAACGGGGATGATTTTTAACCTTTCTCAGTTTAAAGAATTTAAAAACTATTCAGAAAAGTTTTTCTACAGTAAAACGAAGAACCATCATATCAAACACAATGGTTCCTACATTCATGGTGGACAAAACGTAAAAAGATGGCAGACTAAATAAAGTCTGCTTTTTTAAAAACGGGATACATCTGAATTCCAGCAGCGAGTAACGCCTCTTTGCCGCCTTCTTCTCTATCTAAGATACAAATTCCAGATTCTACTTTGATTCCCGCACGTCTGAGTGCTTCTACTGCTTTTATGGTAGAGCCTCCTGTTGTAATAACATCGTCTACAACTAAGCAGGATTTTACTTTGTCAATTTGCCCTTCGATTTCTTTTTTGGTACCATGATCTTTTGTTTCTTTGCGAACGATGAGCGGATAAACAATCTTATCCTGTTTGAAATATTCAAGGCTTAGTGAGTAACTAATTGGATCAGCACCAAGAGTGAGACCACCAACTGCTTCTGGCAAGGAGCCAATAACTTGAGGAATATGTTCATTAACCACATAGTCAGCGAATAGGGATAGTCTATCAGGAACTAAGATGATTTCTTTACAATTAAAGTAATGATGCGATTTTTTCCCCGACGCAAGAGTGAATTCTTGTTCTGAATATCTATAGGCATAGGTTTTAATGAAATGATGTAATTGCTCTTTTTTATTCATAAGGAAAGATTTTTATAATTAGAAGAGATGTCGAGTAAGAAATTTACAATGAAAACCGTAGAGACAGGTCTGAGACCTGTCTTTTTGTATTGATTGATTTTACATCAACAACTCTGCCAGAGAAATTGTATCCGCCGCCTTACCGTCTTGGTAACGCAGAAGACCAAGGGATTCGTATTTAGGTTTGATTCTATCGCTTAAAAGACCAATTGCTTTTAAGTTGGGAATCAAACGAGAGAATAGCGAAATACGAAACTCAGACATGATCTCCGATTCGACTACCATCTTAATCCAATTGTCTCTAGAAATAGCATGGGCAAAATACTCTTCGTGAAACTCGGTGAACAAGAAGCGGTTACGAAGCATTATGCTCACTTCATACGCCCAATCTTCTCTGTCCCTCCGTACACTCTCGGAACATTCTTTGGTGTAGTAATCTCTGAGAGCTTCTACTCCATAATGAACATGACGGGATTCGTCTGAGATAACTTGTTTGAGAAGTTCACGAAGAAGTGGTTCTTTGGTGAATTTATAAATCATTCCAAATGCACCAAGGGCAAGACCTTCAATCATAATTTGCATTCCAAGAAATTTTAAGTCCCAGTCACCTGTGCTTGTGAGGGCGTGGATAACAACGAATAGGTTGTCATTGATATGATAAAGTTTATTTAGCTTTGTGTCAATGTATTTGTGAAAAACTTCTACGTGGCGAGCTTCATCCATAACTTGTGTTGAGCCATAGTATTTTGCTCCCATCCAAGGAGTTGCTTCTACGGTCATAGCTGCGGCGTATAACGCTCCTTGTTCTCCGTGGAGGAATTGAGACAAAAGCCATGATATAGTAGAGTGAAGCATTTCACCTTGTTTTTTCCTATCAACTTTTCTGTACATATCGGTTCCGTACATTGGTTGTAGTTTTTCTGGGAAGATGGGCAAATCGAAATTAGACGGATCTACACTTGTATCCCAAGCTAGGTAGTCTGCATCCCATTGACCTTTTTTTGCTTTTACGTAAAGTTTTTGAAATTCTGGATTTCCAAAATGTTTATATGTCCAATCGTAATGAATTGCGTGTTGGGATTTAATGTCGATTACGGGCTGTTTGCCTTCTTGCATTAAATATCCTGAATACGCAGATGGAAATAAATCCAATGCAACTTTTGCATTTCTACTTATCATTTCTGTAATTTCTAAAAGGATACTCATTATATACCTCTCAAATTTTTAGATTACTTTGTTTGAAATTAAACGAATGAATGTATCTAACATTTGTTTGATTATTAATAAAATTTCTTCTCGTTCTTTTCCTTCGCTTGTAATCATACTTTGGACAACTAAACCCAAACAAAAAGTAAATAAAGCACCAACAGCCGGAGAATCTCCAAGTCCGATTAAATCACCTAGCGATTTACGGTAGTATCGTTCTATATCTCGTATAAAATTTTCTGGGTCTTTTAATCCATTTTGTCTGTAGTAGTCAATGATAAGAAAAAGTACATTCTGAAAAAAAGTTTCATTGGTTTCAATGTACTGCAGTAAGTATTGAATTTTTTCTTCGTAGGATTTTGTGCGTCCAAAACGTTCTGCCAGAATCAACACTTGTTTTTTACTGAGTTGGAAAAGCATTTGCCGAAAGATTTCTTCTTTGCTTGGAAAGTAATGGTAGAGAGTTCCAGTCGAAATACCGAGTTTTTTTCCAATTTCTCTCATGGTTACGCTCTGAAATCCAGAACGTGCAAATAGCTCAAAGCATTTCTCTAGAAGTTCTTCTCTATATTCTGTATGGTTTACAATTTTGGGCATAAAATTCCCTTAATCTGAAGTTTGTTAATATCAGATTTATTATATAACGACTGTTCGGTCAATAAAAATGTTGTTATCGAATAGAATAGAGTACTTTTCGTTTGCCGATGCGCTCGCGATTGAGTTCGATGCGGTTGTTGTAATAATAAGCTCTCTCTGGTTTGAGTTGACCTAACACATCGAACAAATCCATTTCAAAAGAAAGCATTACTTCAGCCACATCGTCCACTTTTTTATCCAAAACGTCTTTTACATTTACTGCTACGTGACGAGAGTTGATCTGGTCTGGTTTGGCAGTTTCTGCAATCATGAAAAAATTTGCTTTCGTAATGGTTCCGCCAACGGAGGTTCTTTTCCCTCTTTCTTTTGCGATCTTAATGATTTGTGTTGTAACTCTCATTACCTCTGGATCATCAGGACTCATATCCATAGAGGACGAAAGATCGGATCTTGCGGCTGTTACATTGTCTAACTCTTCAAATGCCTTTGAGTCGGCGATTTCTAGAATATTTCTATAACCCGTGATTGTCTCTAGATTCATCGACTTAATGAGTTTATCATATTGAACGGGCGGAATTAGGTTTTTGAGAGTTGCGATAAAATTCTTTAGTGCGTATTGGGATTCAATCATCGGAGCGGAAATTCCATCTATTCCATTTCCTCTGCAAAATCGAATGTCCGTTCTTGCCTCCGGTCCGCCAATTTTGACTACCACAGGAACTAAATCTCTTCCTAAAAGCGAAAGAAGTTTGAGTTCGTCATAGTCCATGTCTTCTGTCTCTGTACCTCCCTTTAACCCAGTAAAACAATAGTCCTTAACATAAATGCCAAGGTCTTTTTTAAGATTGAAAAGAGCGACTTCAACAGATTTATTCATAAATATTTTATCGACATAATTCTAAAATACTTTTCCATTATTTGTTACCATGATTAAAATGATTTTTGGGATTCCTTTGTGGGAGTTGACTTTACGCCATTCAAGACCGTTCCATTTTTTAGAATTACAGTTTCATTAAATCCATTTTTTTTAATCTCGGATTCATCCCGAGTAGTTTCTGGTTTGGAAGGTTCCGGTGTTTCTTTTGTATTCTCAAATGCACAGTTTAAAAAATGGAATAGTAATAAGGTAATGGTTATAAAAAGTTTCATATTAAGTCTTAGGCGTAAGAAGTTTATCAACCCAAAATTTTTTCACTCACTAGATCAAAAAAAATCGTATTGCTTTATTTTAAATTTTTTAGCCAAAAAAACAATATAAATTTTGCGTAAGGATACAATTAAACCTAAGCAACTTTCCTCTTCTTCTGTGAGGATAACACAGAATAAATAGAATCTATAGAATGTTTTCCTAGCCACTGATCTCTTTGTTTGGTGTAATCACCATTGCCCGTTTCTAATTGTTGGAGAAACCGAGTGTAATCCACTGGACCGAGATTTTTGTATAGAAGTTCATATCCATATAGCAAAATTTCTAGATTTGTTTTTTTCTTGGTTTTCATTTAAGATACTCCTGTGTCCAACTAGTAATATTAAATACTTTCACTTTTAAAGTCTCTTGACTCTTGATGGCTAATTTTAGAAGTTTATCATCAGTGGTCAAGAATACATCCGACTTTCCATATTCAGCACAACTTATATGAAGAGCATCAAAAGTTTTAAATCCTAAAGATTGTAATTCAACGGCTCTATTCTTAATCTCAAGATTCACGCTAATTTTCTTATTTACAGAAAGCAAATAATTCTTTGTTTTCTTTTGTTTTATTCTATCGGGAATTTGTTCAATTTCAAAATCTAATACTACACTACTAAGCCAGTGCAAATTCCCTTTTTCTATTTCTTCTAACAAAATCAAGAAAGATTCAGATTCTAATCTAACCCTTCCATCTCTTTGGTTATCAAAGGGTCGATTAATACAGCAGGCATCCAAGTAAATACTCAGCAGTTTCAATTCATTTTACCAATACCCTTTATCTATCGAAATATATAACAATGTCAATGAGAAATATAGATCACATTCAAAAAGAACATTAAAAAATGATTGACTAAGAAAGCTGTTTTTAAAATCAGTTTAAAAACTTAGTTTAAATGGAAGAGAAATATGTTATACGAAGACGAATTTGACGATGAATATGATGCAGAAGACGAAGAGTATGATGACACTACTGTTACAATGGCTTGTGATGACTGTGATTATCGCTGGAAAATTTCTTTGGAAGTAGAGGACGAAGAAGAAGCACAGGAAGAAGAGTTAATTTGTCCTATGTGTGGCTCTTCTAATGTGGCAGAAATTTAAAAATCTGAATTAATTAGCTTTCTAGAAACTTAAATAAGGGGGTAAAATGAAATTAATCTTTGTTTTTTTATTAAGTTCGGCAATTCTGTTTTATCCCTTATTTCCCTCGTCTGATGAAGAGTCCACTCTTAGTAAAATTACAGAGCACTATAAACGAAAAAATTACAAAGAAATCAGTAAAATTGCAAGTGAGTATATTCAGAAATTGCCCGAGTTAGACCAAGATGACAAGGTGATTAAGTTTTACTTTCACTCAGAGTCAGATGTTCAAAAACTGGATACAGTTCTAGATACGATTTACAAAAATACCGAAGAAGTAAATTTTCGATTTCATAACCTCACTTATATTCTAATGGAGAAAGCACTTCTTTCTGAAGAATATGAAATAGGAGCCAAATGGGGTGACATCTATCGCCAAGAAGCAAAATCAAAGAAAAGAAAGTATATAAAAGGTTTATATGTCTATTCTTGCCTTCTTTACAAAGCAGGCAAATCTACTTTGTCTCTTTCTGTAATCGACACTGCTCTAAAAGAAAAGCCAAGTAAAAAGATGATGGATAAACTGAAGCTTCTAAGAATCACCCAACTCAAAAATGATTTCCAAGTGATTGTTGAGTCTAGGAATTATTTAAAGAACAATTATGAATCGACGTACGCGGACTTTATTTTTGCTCATATGGTTCAAGCATACCGTAACACGGGCAAAAAGAAAAAAGTGGAAGAACTCAAAGACGAATTTAGGAAAGAATTTGGTGATTCTATTTTGACCGATAAGGTAGTTGGAATCTAATAGTAGATTTTTGATTGTAAAAAATCGCACTCTAAAAAAGATAAAAAAATCATTGATGGGGAATTAGCTCAGTTGGCTAGAGCGCTTCCTTGACATGGAAGAGGCCACTGGTTCAAATCCAGTATTTCCCATCATTCAAGCTTTCATCCCCGAAAAAGAAATCGGGGATAATCAATTACTATTTTAAATCGTCACTTTTCTTGTTTCTATCTCTTTCGTCTGTAGATGTATTGTAACTTGCAGAAGGAGCATTTGGGATTTGGTATCCGGTGATAATTCCAATATCTTTTCTTAACTGATCTCTTACGTGTAAATTTTCTTCAATCATCATAGCTTGTCTTAAATGAGTTTCAGAATTGGCAATTCCTAATTCTCCAAGCATACTTGAAGTTTTAATTCTTACAGTAGGAGATGGATTCTTTAGCATATCTAGAAGTGCAAAGAATTGTTTTGTGTGAGTTTTTTTAATTCCAACAATAGAGCCTAACATGACTGTTTTTGCATAATCATCTTTTTCTTTGTCTGCTGCAGCTAAAATAGCAGGAATCGTTGATTCTTTCGTTGAATTTTTCAGTGCTTCAGCAGCAGATGCACGAATGTAATAATGTTCGTGAGCTAATGCACCTTCGATAACAGCTAGAGCATCTTTGTCTTCATGTGGATCTAAAAGGTATCCCAAAGATCTTAGTACTTCTCCAGCAGCTACTACAGGAGGCATTTTTTCCATTTCGGAGTAATAGACTCTTTGGTCTTTATCTTTTGCTACTTGTTCTGCCAAAACTTTATACGTTTCTGCTAGAGGTTTAATTCCTAACTCATGACCAATATCTGCTAGAGTCTGTGCAGCTAAGTATTTGATTACAGGTCTGTTGTTATCAGAAATATCGAAATTAATCGGAGTATAATTATCATTCTTACTAATTTCTTGGGTTTGTTTTTTGGTTGGTTCCGCATTGGTTGTTACACCTTTGAGTGCAAGAATCATGGGACGTAAGGCTCTTTTTGTTTTTGCCCTTTTTAAAATTTCGATCGCAGCAATTTTTTCTTGTAGATTTCCGTTACTTATGTTTCGAGTTTGTTCTACAAAAAATTTATCACTACTACCTTCACGGTATACAAAGGATTCCGTAGCGAACAGGGCGAAGTGGGATACTACTAGTGCAACAGTTAGAATTGTGTATTTCAACATTATTTACTCCTATCTCTATTTATCGTATACCAATCGCCAAAAAGTAAATTTTCATTCTCAATTTTGGGCGCTTTATTTTTTAGAACTAGAATGACCTTTTTTCGAAAAATAAAGAAATGGATTTAATTGGTATGAGTATATAAAAAAAATTCTCTTTTAAATTTCTATCTATTTTTAAGAATTTCCTTTTTTAAAAAATTATCTTTGTAAGTATACTAACTCAATTTGCTGGTCGTTGTTCTTGGGCTTGGATTTTTAGAAATTGAACTAGTTCGTGACCAGTTTCTGTTTTAAAGAAGAGGGCTTTGTTTTTTTGGTAGAATTGTTTTTCTTCTTTGGTGGCTTGGTGTTTGATGTAATGACCGAAGATGGGGTCATTTTTTCGTCTCCAAGCTTCGTCTTGTTTTGCTTCTTGTTTTATACTTTGGATTGCGTTTGCAGCTTTCATTCCTAGGTAGAGTTCTTCATTGGATCCAAAGTATCTATGCAATTGAAAGTCGTCGGCAGTGAGTAGGAATTTTTCTAGTTTACGAATCTCACGTAGATTCTTTCTGTTTTTTTCTCGAAAAGTGGTTCCACGTAAAATAATATCAATTTGATAAAAAAAGTCATCGGAAGGTCTTACAGATTGTTTATCAATAAACCTTTTTCTGGGTTCGTAATAATCTTTCTCCTTTTGAGACATATTGCGTTTAAATTCTTCTACCCTGTGTAGATTTTTCTTATATTTTCTGATTTTTGAATTAGAAGTAGGGAATATGCTTAAAGAAAAAGCGAGATTAAGTATAAAAAAGAGACAGATGGTTATTCGAAATATCTTAAAGTTTGAGATTTTTGTGCAGTAATTAAGCATAATGGTTTTTGCCAATCTGGATTTATCTCCAACTTTTATTATTCTCGGTATTAAATAAAAGAATAATTTTGAGAAATTTACTCTCCACAGATAGATTTTCTTCACCACTAGCTAGGGCAATGTCATTGAAGGTAAGAGAACTGCTTAAAAATTACCACCGATTACACCGATAAAAAAACGATAAAAGATACGATGGTTTTTATTTTAGATATCCAGCGTAATGATAAATACGATTCAGCAAGGTTTGTTATGAATAGGAAAAGAATACACTGAATCAAATTAATATCGTTTTGTTCTCGGTGCTCTCGGTGTCCATCGGTGGTAATCTTGAAATTTTTTCACTACCTTGACAGCATTGTACTTCGAGTTGGTAATCTTTTAATTAGAACTTGGTACCGATTTTGCAAAGTAATAGATAGACAATTCAAAAGAGGTTCTACCATGAAAAAAAGCATTACCCTATTCCTGATTATCCTTTCCACTGCATTATTTGCTGACAGCGCATTGACACACGTAGAAACAATCATACAAAATAGCAGACCGGCTGACTTACCGGCTATCGCAGGAAATTACAGTGCGCTGGGTAGTACGCACCAAATCAAAGGGGACTATGCAAAGGCTCTTGAAAATTACAAAAAATCTCTTCACATTCGTAAAGCTATCGGTTTGGACAAAACTCAGGGTTATGCAACTGTATTATTTTTAGAATCCATTGTAGAGCACAAACTTGGTGATTCTTGTAGTGCAATGGCAAACATCAAGAAGGTAATCAGTATTTACCAGTACTTAGGTTTGGTAGACGATGCACAGGTTGCTGAGAAAGAAGGTTTGAAGGAGTTCAAATCTGCTTGTGAAGTATATCTCTCTTCCAACTAACGTATAATATTTTTTCTGTCTTTTAAGAATGGAAATTTTTCTCTTAAATCTTTTACCTCTTTCGAGGATATTCTAACTTTTAGAATATCCTCCTTTTCTCCTTTCGCAAACTCTCCACTTCCATAAGGATCAAACAAAACTGAACTTCCCGTGTGATAGAGTTGTTGTTTTCGTCCTGCGTAACCTACACGATTTACACCGAGCACATAAGCTTGGTTTTCGATTGCTCTCGCTTTTAAAAGTGTAGTCCAGTGTTCAATTCGAGCTTGGGGCCAGTTTGCGATTACTAGGTATAAGTCGGTGGTGCCTGCCGTCTTGCGAAATACTTCTGGAAAACGCAAATCATAACAAATCAAGAGACTGATCTTAAATCCATTTAGCTCTAACGTTTCTGTATATTCGCCTGCTGTGAAAAATTTATCCTCTTCTGCAAAAGAGAAGGGATGAATTTTGTGGTAACGATTGGTAATAATTCCAGAAGGTCGTGCAATAGAGAATGTATTAAATGGCATTCCATCTGGATTTTTTTCCATCCAACTTCCACCAATCACAGCGCCTGTTTTTTTTGAAATTTCGATTAAAAACTTTTCTGTTAATTCCATCTGAGACTCTGCAAATGTTTCACTCTTCATAGTAAAGCCAGTTGCGAACGTTTCAGGAAGAACGATTAGATCTGGTTTTGAGTCGAGCCTAGAAATCATATCTCGAATCTTTTGGAAATTTGCTTCTTTATCTTCCCAGATAATATCGAACTGTAAGGCGACTATATTTAAGAAACGATTCATTTTCGATAAACAAACAAGAACGAAAAAGTAAAGAGTAGTCCAATGATTCCAATTACGCCTAACAATGATTTGTCCCAAGTTGTAAAGATAGTTCCATTACGAACTTTACGATTTTGAGAAACCTGCTGTGTTTCTTCTATCTCAGGTTTACCACCATTGACAGAAATTTCTACAGATCCAGATTCAGGGTAAATAGCGCGTAATGCTCCAAGACCTTGCGGTATACTCTCATTAATCTCATTTATTTCTTTTGCTCCTTTGATATTTATTTTCATATCTTTTGGTTTGAAAAAAATAATACGAGGAGATTTTTTATCTTCAAAACTAAATTCATCTTTAAAAGAAATATCTGCCAAAGATTCTGCGGGTAATACATACGCAATTTGTAACTCAGAAGTTCCAGGAAGAATAGGGCGGTCTAATGCTTTTCCTTTTACGCCGTCTCGTAGATTTAGAGGAATTCCCATTTTAGAATCTCCCTGTGTTAGTTGTCCAAAAATTTCTTTTGCTTCTGTTGGAACAAAAACTTCTAGAGGAGATTCTGAGTTTTGAAAAGAGCGAGGAGGTTTTGTTTGGTTATCAATTAAAAATATTTTATAAACACGAATAGAATTTTCTTCGCGGATGATTTGCATTAGACTTTTGATGTCGATGCCTTTGAATTCGGATGTAACTTCGTAGACGGTGATTTCTTGCACTTTCGTTCTAAACATAGGAGCAGGTGGAACCATCTTATTGTAATTAGCCCCTTTGTAACTCACTTGAATTAGAACGGGAGCTTCATCAGGAAAGTTTATCTTTTCCAAAACAAAATCTCCTTGTTTGTTTTGAAATTCTCCGATGGGAACCATTCCACCTTGCAGCGCGATTAACTTAATAGTATCCGCTTTTCCAATTCCACCGGTTGTGCCGTTTTTCAAAGAAATTTTGAGATTAATTTCTTCTGCTGGCAAATAAGAGAAGAATAGGAGAAATAGAGAAATAAAAATTTTGAGCTTAAACATAGAATCATAGTTTTAGAAGTAGAAATTTTGTAAAAGAAAATAAAGGATTTAGCTCTAAATACGCTAGTTTGGAGAGGATTTTTTGGGCTAGGTTATTTGTTTATCCGAAAATATCAATATATGTTAGAATCTACCAAATACGATAGCTTAGGTACAATTGCATGAATAGAAAAATACTACTAAGTTTAATTTTACTCTTATTCCAAATTGAGTTTTACTACGCCGAATCTTCTACTAAAAAAGACAAATCTGACTTAAATCGAATTGTCTTATGGGAAGGGGAAATTATTGGAATTTATAAAGACAAAGGTGCAGTGCGAGTTTTGATTTCGCATAATCCAGAGTGGGTAGGTGCGGACTTTGTTGAAATTAAAAATGGGATTTTGAAAAAGAATAAATTTGAACTCAGACAAAAAGTTACAAATAAAAAAATTGGATACTTTGTTGTTAGTAATGTAGAATTAGAAAAACAAATAGAAAAAAATCGAAAAACAGATTATCAGGTTTTGCTAAATGGAAAATTTGATCTTCCTAAAAAATCCTATTATTCGTTTGTATCCAATGATTTTACAATCTCTATGGCTAGATACGAAGAAAGTTACTTAGACCCGTCCGCATTTTTTAAGGATAATATCACTTCTCCCACAAAAAATTATATTAGTCCAATCGACAAAAAGGAAATGGTTTTGATTCCTGCTGGAGTATTCATTCATGGACAGGGTTCAGATGGAGAACTTGATAATTTTAATCCTGCCTTTCAGTCCCCTGATGATACCAATTTAGTTGAGATTCCTTCTTTTTATATGGACAAGTATGAAGTTACAAATGCAGAATACGAACGTTTTTTACGTGATACAAATGCAAAACCGCCACTCTATTGGACTAATGGAAAGTATCCGCTAGGAAAAGAAGACCATCCGGTTATTTCTCTTTCTTATCGTGAGGTGGAACGTTATGCGTCATGGGCAGGTAAACGTATCCCTTCTGAACTGGAATGGGAAAAAGCCGCCCGAGGACAAGGACTGACTCGAACTTTAAAACGAGATGAAAGTTATACAATAGATATACATACAATCAAATATCCATTTGGAAACAAATTCGATTCTTTACTTTGTAATACCAAAGAAAGTAAAATTGGTGATACAGTTTCGGTTTATGAATTAGCAGAAAAGGGTGCAAGTCCTTATGGTGTAATTGGAATGTGTGGAAATGCTCCTGAGTGGACAAGCTCATGGTATGCGGCTTACGAAGGACATTTTACAAAAAATCCAGCCTTCGGAAAACAATACAAAGTAATTCGAGGTGGGTCATTTTATGATGACAAAAAGTCTGCAACAGTTCATTTCCGAACTTATGGGGGTAATCCCAATTTAGCCGAAGATAGGCGAGCAGGATTTCGATTAGTTAAGGATTTGAATTAGGATTTTCTCGTTTGACAATTGTATTTAAAAACCCCATCTTGTTTAAAGTGAGTTTATTTTTAGGATTTTGTTATGGAAAATGTTTTGGAAAAAAAAGCTTTAGTCTTACTATCTCAAAAAATCAAAGATAATTTTCCTGAAACGAAACTTTGGCTTTTCGGGTCGAGAGCAAGGGGAAATGAAACTCCTGATTCAGACTATGATATTTTTGTTTTACATAATCATTTGCCAGAAGAGTCTACTGTTCTGAGTGATATTATTTGGGAAGTTGGTTTTGATTATGATATTTTTTTCTCCCCGATTGTAATTTCTAAAAATGAAGACTATTATCCCAAGTTTCTAAAAACTCCTCTATATAGAAATATCCTGAAAGAAGGTGTAGAAATTTTATGACAGAGGATAATAAAGAGTTAATTCTATTTAGATTAAGAGAGGCTAAATAGGCATTGGATGATGCTAAAATGCTATTAGAAAAAACTAGTTATCGTGCCTCTATAAATCGCTCTTATTATTCAATGTTTTATAGTATGATTTGTTTAGCTTATTCGATAGGCATTGAAACTTCAAAACATGCTCATGTAATTTCAACGTTTGATAAAGAATTTGTTAAATCAGGGAAATTTACAAAAGAGAACTCGAAATGGGTTCATGAGGCATTTAAAAAAAGACAGGAATCAGATTATTTAGATTTTAAAGAAGTTAATTTAGACGAGGCTGAAAAAATTTATTTCAATGCAGAAAGATTTCTTTCATTGGTTATAAATTATTTTCATGATACCTATAGTTTATTTTTTTAAAAGTGATAATTTTCAATGTATAATAAAGGATAACAATGATTAAACAATCAATACCAAGCATTACGGGCTGGAAGGCTTTCAAAAAAAGTAAAATGTTAAAAACTGATACGATTGGATTTTTCGTATCTTTATTTGAGGAAAATGGTGATTTTGTTCACTTCAATCTTTTAGGGTTAAATATCTATTTGCTGCGAGATCCTGTTTTGATTCGTTATGTGTTACAAGAGAATAATGGGAATTATACAAAAAGTATTTTTTATAAAGAACTAGAACGAATGGTAGGTAAAGGACTTCTTACCAGCGAAGGGCAGGAATGGAAAAAGAATCGTAGACTAGCTCAGTCTGCATTTAAGAAAAGTTCCGTAGAAGGTTTTAGTCCCATTTTCTTTGAAGAATCAGAAACTATCGTGGCAGAATGGAATGGAAAATCAGAAGTAGATATGTCTAAGGAGATGATGCGGCTAACGTTTCGTATTGTCGGACGTGCTTTGTTTAGTGCCAAGTTAGACGAAGATGCAAAAATTGTAGATGAGTCTCTTGAGGTTGCACTTGCGGGGATAACAGATCGTATTCAATCAACCATTAAAATTCCTTATTTTCTTCCTACACCCGCGAATCTGCGACTAAAAAAAGCAATTCGTAATATGGATGAAGTGGTAAATAAAATCATCTCAAATCGAATCAATTCAGGAGAACGTGTTAAGGATTTACTGGATACTCTTGTTTATGCGCGAGATGAAGAAACTGGTTTAGGACTTTCTCCAAAACAAATTAGAGATGAGGTAATTACGTTTTTACTGGCAGGTCATGAAACTACATCTAACGCTCTTACTTGGACATTTTACCTTTTATCCGAACATCCTGAAATCAGAAAACAAGTGATAGAAGAAATTAGAAAAAATATTTCACAAAAGGGAAATATTTCTATGGCTGATTTGGAAAAGTTGCCCTTAACCGCAAGAGTATTACAAGAGTCTATGCGTCTCTATCCGCCAGCTTGGGTAATTGAAAGAAATGCAATTGGAGATGATACCATAGCAGGGGTAAAAATTCCTGCTGGTTCAATGATTTCTGTTTGTACGTATGCAATTCATCGAAATCCTAAACATTGGGAAAATCCTGAAAAATTTGATCCAGACAGATTTCTGCCCGAGAACGAAGAGAAGAGGCATAACTTCGCCTACATCCCATTTGGCGGTGGACCTAGAGTTTGTATTGGAAATAATTTTGCGTTTACAGAAGCTATGATGATACTTGCTTCTGTTTTAAGAGTCTATGAACCGATAGTCGCTACAGGTCACAAAGTGGAAAAGGAGCCGCTTATTACACTTAGGGCAAAGTATGGAATGAAGATGAATTTATCTAAACATGCCTGAAATTCAATATATTTGTATATCTGACTTACATTTTGGAGCGTATAATAGTCTATTAACCCATACGTCTGATGATGGTAAGTTAGATGCAAGAAAAAAGTCAGACGTTCTTATTCACCTAATTAATGTAATGGAGGAAATTATATCTATTACAAATAAAAAAAGAAAAGCAAAGTTTATCTTAAATGGAGATATATTTGAATTAGCCTTAGCAAATACGAATGAGGCAGTAATGACTTTCGATTCTTTTTTAAGTTTGACTTACACTAAAAATCGAAAAGAAATATTCTCTGACAAGTTAATTTATATTCCAGGAAATCACGATCATCATCTTTGGGAAACGGCACGTGAAAGACAGTATTTAGAATATATGCTCAAATTAGAACCAGGGGCTTACATTGAGTTACCGTGGCATCATACCAAAATGATTAAACCAAATCCACTCAAGTCTAGATTTATTACAACTCTAATGCAACGGCATAAAAATTTGAAAGAAGGTCGTGCAATGACGGTTTATCCTAATTTGACGCTGGTGAATCGAGAAACCGAAAAGTATGTTGTGATTTCGCACGGGCATTTTATTGAGAACATTTATTACTTGATGAGTAATCTACAATCTATACTACTCAATTCAAAATCTTTTCCTGAAACAATTGATCAGATTGAACGTGAAAATTTTGCATGGATTGATTTTTTCTGGTCTGTGCTTGGAAGGTCAGGAGAAGTTGGGGCAAGCATTGGAATCATGTATGATATGCTGCAAGATGAAAAAGCACTGAACGAACTTGCAAATAATTTAGTGACCTATCTAATGAAGAGAGGAGATTTCCCAAGCTCTCTTCAAAATATGCTTAAACCAATTATAGGTTATATCCTTACAAAAGTAGTCAGTCAAATTGCTATAAATGAAAGAGGGCTAACAGACGATATCCTCGGAAAAGATGCAAGACAGGGTTTGTTGACTTATATAAACGGTCCTCTTAAACTTCAATTTCTAAGTGAGAATAACAATACTTTGCCCAAGGAAATGAACTTTCTATTTGGACATACTCATAAACCATTTTGTAAAAAGGAAGTTGGATTTGAGGCTAACGGCTATCCAAAGGAAGTCGGGCTTATGAATACAGGTGGTTGGGTGATAGACACAGTAGAACCACAAAAACAAGTTGGTGGTGCAATAACTCTAATTGATGAGGATAAGAACGTTGTGCTCCTGAGACTTTACAATGAAACAGATTTAGAAATAAAATTAGAATCCTCTGAATTAGAAAATCCACTTTATAAAAAGTTATCCGAAAAATTAAATTTAAAATCTAAAACTTTTACTGAATTCACAAAGTCTGTTGAGTTAGAAATTCAAAATAAAAGAACAGTGATTAAAAATCGAATTAGTAAGTAAGATAATTTTGCCACAGAGGCACCGAGACACAGAGGGTTTGGGAATTTATCTTTGTTTACCATTATGCGTCGAGATATTGAGAGATTCTATTCTCTGTTCCTCTGTGGCAATCCCGTCCTAGTATTTAATTCTTGACTCTACAAAAACAAATTGGTAAAAGTAAAGTTATGATCGTATTTGACTTTGGTGCTGAAAAAAAACAGGCGACATACTCTGACTATCTTAAAACCCCCGAAGGCGGAAAGTTCCAATTAATAGCGGGAGAAATTATCGAAATCACATCACCATCTTTATGCCACCAACGAGTTATAACTAAATTATCCACAATCATTAACAATTTTCTTTTCAAGCATAACATCAGCCTACTACGACTTAAAACATAAAAAATCTATCTATGAAAAACATGGAGTCAGAGAATACTGGGTAGTAGACCCCATCGACAAAACAGTAGAAATCTTTCAAAACCAAAATGGAAAATTTCATTCCATTGGCGAATTCTCCAAAACCGACACCGCAAAATCATCATTACTCGCTGGACTAGAAATTGAATTGGAAAAGATATTTTGAGATAAAGAATATGAAGCGATTCATACTTATTTTTCTTTTTATTTCTGTTACACTTTTTAGCGAGCCTCAGCCTTATCATTTTATTAATGTGCCTTATGGAACTTTTTTATTTGAGCTTCCAAAATGGAGAGAAATTATTTCTCCATACAAAAATTGCGACTGCAATATTGTATGATGGTTACATTCATTCTTGGTTTATGGAGATTAGTTCTACGAAAACTTCTGAGCTCTTTAAAAGAATTGGAAACGATAAACAAAAACATTGCGAAAGTCATTATTGGTGTAGAGCAATTGGATGGCTTAATGAAGATGAAATTTTAGTGAATGGATTTTCTGATGGAGACGGTGGAGCTGGTGATAGATGGACTTCTTCTAAAGAAAAAGTAAATTACTCAATTATACAAATATATTCATTTAAGTTGTAAATCAGATGCGGATAATCGTAAGATGCCGTTAACTGAGTTACGCAGTTTTAACAAGATTTTTATTTATTGGGAAGAGAAAATTTACGAATCTAAAGTTCCAATTTTCAATTCATCTATTAGATATGATAGAGAAGCTGATGCTTATGATTGCAAATTAAATTTTAAAAAGATGAAACCAATTAATTCAGAATCAGTTATCATTTACAAAGAAGCAAAGAATCAAATTAGCTACGATATTCATGGAACATTTAGATACTATTACAATGGAAAAGAAATTTCAGAAAATTAATACTCTCTGTGAACTCCGTGCCCTCTGTGAGAGATATTTTCTTTGCTTTTACGCAGTTCCAGTAGGCAATTTTAGTTTTTAATTGACAACTTGTCAACTAAAAGCTAAACTGTAGCCATGAAAACAATGACAGTTGCCCAGTTCAAATCCCATTTTTCCGAAGTGTTACAAATTCTTAAATCAGGAGAAGAAATTGCTGTATCTTATGGAAAAAAGCATGAAACGATTGGAGTATTCATGCCTTTTTCTAAATACTATTCGCAAAAACCTAGGAAACTCGGCATTTTAAATGGAAAGGCTACTTTTACAATTACTAAGAATTTCAAAATGACTGAAGAAGACTTTTTTAATTCATGAATTTACTTTTGGACACTCATACATTATTATGGTCTCTTTTTGAGCCTAAAAAATTATCTTCAAAAGTAAGAACAACGATTTCCAATCGATCCAATCGATCCAATAGAATTTATGTTAGCAATATTTCTCTCTGGGAAATTTCTTTGAAATACGCAATTAAGAAACTATCACTAAATAATATTCAACCAGATGCATTACCTGAAAAAATACTAGAGTCTGGATTTGAATTTTTAGAAGACTCTTCAAATGTCTTTGCTTCGTTTTATAAGTTACCTGTGATTAGCCACGCTGATCCTTTTGATCGATTAATTATTTGGCAGGCTATTTCTAATGATATGATTTTAATTTCAAAAGATACACATTTTAAAGAATATGGTTCTTTCGGATTACAGATTCTATGGTGATAAATGTTATCCCAAACAATCATCTAGGAATAACATTTATTTTTAATCAATCGTTAATCCTAATTACAATAAACCAAACAAGACTTTTCTGATTCTTTGATGAAAAATTCATTTTGTAGCGAATAAGTCTTGTAATCCGTAACGATTAAGTTATAAGATGCAAGCCATCTTTTGTCTAAATCAAAATCTCCTTTTAGATTCCAAAAACTTTGTTCTTGAGGTTTCACTTGATTAGCCAGAAGTGGAATAGATTCTAAAGAAAGACCACTCAAAGCTTCGTTCCCTGCCAAAAATTGATACGGAGCGTCATTGCAAGTAATCAGCACTGGTTCATACGGAAAGGATAAATTTTTGTCAGCTAAAATATAGACTGGACGATGAAAATCTTGCATCACTTCTCTAACTCTCCCACCAAAAAGATCTTTGGAATAAAGGGAATTACTTGCACCAAGTAATACAGCGTCCACATTTAACTCGTTGGCTGTAGTTTGAATAGAAGTAACAATATCTTCACTTATAATCATAGAAACTTTAAACGGCAAAGACGCATTAGCCAACAGATCTGCAATTTCGTCCATTTCTCTATTGAGTTCCAATGGAATCGACTTTTCTTTTGGATTCCAAATTGTAATTACATGGATTTCTCGAATCCCTTCTAGTTTTGATGCAATCTGTGCAATAGAACTTCCTGTGCCCGGGCGTGTAAATGCTACCAATACTTTCATAAGTGTCTCCTTAAATATGGGTTTCTCCTTGTCGGTTTATTTACAAGAAGGTATGTCTCTTCAGATAATTTCTGAAGATTTGTTGTATCTTGAGTCTTTGAAGAAGGTAGTAAATCTTCTCTCTTGTGTCTACGAAGTTAGCTGACGGGCTGGAATCTGAGAGATGTTCCCCTACAGGTTAATGTAGGTTTGCCCCAAAAATTGGTTCCTCCGTTTTTCTTTCGAGCGAAAAAAAATTAGACAGACTCCTTTCCAGAATGGAATTTCTTAAAAATAAAGTCAACAAAATAAAATTAAGTCATCCAAATTAGATTCAAATTTCTACCTTTATCTCCACATCGATGACTGTAATAACTAGTGTCTTCTATTGTGCAAATTTCAGAATCAATAAATTCAATCGGAATTTTATTTTCTAGGAGTCGTTGTCGAAGAACGATGTCTATACCAAGCAGATACTTATGATTATCCTTTGGTTCGATTGCATCTGGTGCGTAGGATTGAAATTTGATAAATAGATCTTCGCCAACTTCATAATTTTTTTTACGGGCGCAAGGTCCTAAAAAAGTATGAATAGAATCCAATGAATAACCTTGAGAATGTAGATGTAAAAATAATTTTTCGGAAATGCCAAGCTCTGTTCCTTTCCAGCCAGAGTGAATAACGCCGATTAACTGCTCTACTTCTGACCAAAAAAATAAGGGCATACAATCGGCAGTTTTGACAACTAACACTTCGCCCGTTTGGTTGCTATAAAGCGCATCTCCTTCTATTCTGTCTTGGGCATTCAAATCTTTTGTATTGTAAAAAGTATCTCCATGCACTTGTTCTAGAATAAAAATTTTATTCGTTGCAATTCCTATCTTTTGAGAGACCAAACTTTGAATAGAATTGGATAATTTTTCTTTGGGTATTCCTTCAAGATCTTTTGTTTCTTCTTTACCCCATACTGAAAAATGAATTTTTTTTGAGAAATTGGTTTGTATTTCTTTTTGAATCATAGTATGATAGCAGTATGGCAAAGTGAGTTGTTAAATGAAAGTCAAAAATCGAAAAGGTATCGGAAGTAAAAGGTGGTGAGTATCATGTTCTATAAAATTTTATTTTATCTTTTGATAATTTCTTTTTCTAGTTGTATTTTTCTTTCTGAAAAAGAAGAGCCAATTCCTGAAAATCCTTACCGCGCTGAAATGTTACGAAAGTTACGCCAAAAAATTGAATGTGTTGGATGTAACCCAACCAAACAAGAACTAGTAGAATACTATTTTCTAAAAAATGAAACTGAATTTCAAAGGAGTAGGGTTACTGGTGATTATTCGAACTCTTGGCAGAATCATTTTAGAACATATTTTTTATACTTTCCTAATAACTTAAAAAATCCTTGGTATACTCCAGGCAGTGGTTCGGCGAATGGTGGACGTGCACCAGGAATGTATTATCCTCCCTATGGGCTATATGGAAATGGATACGGTGGGTATGGTCATCATGGTCATGGTAGGCGTTAGTCTTTTTCTATGTTGTAGTTCCAATATTTTTGAAGGGCGGATTTCTTTATTATTCTCAAGGTATTCAGACTGGTTAAGTTCATTTAGCTCATATGGAATTCTAAGGAGTTGACAGTTTCGCTTAACTTCAATTAGTCTAACTTACATGATAAACAGCGATAGTTTAGAAGTGGAGCTGGATTTTCTTTTTGACGAATCTCCTACAGCCATTTGTTACACTGACTCCAATGGAATTTTTATAAAAGTAAACTCAGCCTATTGCGCAATATTTGGTTATTCCTCAGAGGAGATTATTGGAAAAGATATAACTATTGAGTATCCGCATTTGGACCAAGATGCAAAATCAAAACTACTAGAAGATTATATAAAGTTTTTCTCTGCTAGTCAAAATGATTTTAGAGAAGTAAGTATTTTTTCAAAAAATGGTGGATTAAAAACTTTAGAAATTTCTCGTAAGTTTGTAAATTTTCCAAATGGGCGGCAAATATGTGTTAGTTTCTTGTCTGATACATCTCGATACAAACGTTCAAACGAAAAAATCTTAAATGCTATTTTTAATGCGTTATCCGGTGTAATTTATCATGTAAAACTAGATTCTTCTCAAAAACGAAAAATGATTTTTATGAGCGAAAGGGCAGACGTTATTTTTGGTTATTCTAGTCAGGAGCTGCAAAATGATATTAGCCTCATTGCAAATGTTCTTCATCCGGATGATATTATTACTCCATCACAAAGTTTAGAAATCTTTAAAAAGAATAATAATTTTCGAAGACTTCAATATAGAGTGAAAAATGCAAATGGTGGATGGAAGTGGTTAGAAGAAAGATCTATTCTAATAGAGACTGGGCAAAATGAATATGATTTATATGGAATGATAACTGATAGTACGGATAGCAAAATAAGTAATAAAAAATTAGAAGATTTACGTTTTGCGCTCGATGAATCTGCCGTTGTGTCTGTTACCGATAAAGATGGAAACATAATTGATTTTAATGATAACTTTTGTAAAGTGAGCGGATATTCTCATAGAGAAATAATGGGACAAAACCATCGCCTTATTAATTCTGGTTTTCATTCAAGAGAATTTTTTAAGGATCTATGGGATACAATTTCCGCCGGCAAAGTGTGGCAGGGGGAAATCAAGAATATGCGTAAGGATGGAACTTACTATTGGGTCTATTCACATATTATCCCCTTTTTAGATGATCAGGGAAAACCATTCCAATATATTTCGATTCGAAATGAAATTACAAGGAGAAAAGAAGCAGAAGAGAAATTAGCCGCTAGTGAAGAGAAGTATAGATTACTTTATGAAAATGCTCCGATTGGAATTGTAATTGTAGATTCACAGGCAGTTATTTTAGATTGTAACAATTATCTTTTGAAAATGCTTGGCTATGAAAGAGAAGAAATCGTTGGGAAAAAATCATTCACTTTTATTCATGAAGATTTTGTAGAATATAAAGCTGCTGCGCTTCGTAAATTATTTAGTGGAGAAATTAAGCGATTTTATATCGAAGAAAAACGAAAAACAAAAGATGGTTCTTATCTTTGGGTTGGTTGTTATTCAAATGCTATTTTAGATGAATCAGGCAACGTAGTATATCGATTAGACTTTGTTACTGATATTGAAAATCGGAAGAATTCAGAGGAACAACTTTTAAAATTGGATCAATCTAAAAATACTATTTTAAATATCGTTGCACATGATCTCAGATCTCCGATCGTAGGAATTACTAATTTGGCTCGTTTGCTTCGTAAACAAGATAATCCAGAAGATCGACATAAATATTTAGAATTGATAGAAAGTTCGGGAGATCATTCTCTAAATATCATTCAAGACATTTTAGAAATAACTCAATTGGAACATCAAGTTGGTTCATTAGATAAAGAGTCAACTGAAATGAATTCATTTATAAAAGAGTGTTTGAAAACTCACGAGCTTCACGGAAAAGAAAAAATGATTCAGTTTCAATTTAAAAGTAATGTAGAAAAAATTTACCATGATATAAATCGAGATAAGATGAAACGAGTTTTATCTAATTTGATTTCAAATGCGATAAAGTTTTCTTATGAAAAAAGTATTATTGAAATAAATCTTTATAGAGAAAATCGCAAAACATTGATTTTAATTAAAGACCACGGAGTAGGGATTCCAGAAGACTTACAAAGTTCCTTATTTGAAAAATTCAGTCTGGCAAGAAGAGTTGGAACAAGAGAGGAGAACTCAATAGGACTCGGAATGTCAATAGTAAAAGAAATTATAGACAAACATGGGGCTAAAATCAAAGTAGAAAGTGAAGAGCACAAAGGTACTTCTATCTATATTGAACTATGAAATCTATTCTAATACTATTTATATTTTTTCTAACTATATCTATTTCTGCCATTGACTGGAATGAAACTTTATTAGAGTCATCGGAAAATGGGGATTTGCCTCGAGTAAAACAATCTCTAGAGAAAGGAGCAAAAGTTAATTTTCAATCTGAGGATAAGGGTGGTTTAACTCCACTTATGATTGCGGCAGAGAAAGGTCATTTAGATGTTTTGAAATTTTTACTAACCAAAAAAGCGAAAGTAAACATAAAAGATAGTGAAGAGTATCATGCGCTTATGTACGGGGTTAGAGGTGGCAATTTGGAAATTGTAAAACTTCTTGTTCAAAATAAGGCAAATGTAAATTTAGCAGGTTTGGATGGTTGGACGCCTTTGTTAGATGCGGCTAATCTGGGTTATACGGAAATTGTAAAGTATTTGTTAAAGGTGGGTGCATATGTAAATGATGTAAACTCCTATGAAGAAACTGCATTGATTCTTGCAGCTAAGAATGGTCATACTTCTATCGTAAGAATTTTATTAAAACATGGTGCTGATCCAATGTTGGTAGATGCGGAAGGAAAAAATGCTCTACAAAATGCAGAAGCTGCTGGTCATAAAGAAATTATCGAAATCCTAAAAAAAGTAACATCTAAAAATTAATTTTATTATATTTATGAAACAAAAACAAGAACTAAGTGAATCAGAACAAATCATAAACGAAATTCTAAAACCCCACACTAGAGAAATTTTAGAAGTTGTGGATGAATTACGTAATTTTTTTAAAGAAGAATTTCCTTCTCTGATAGAGAAAGGATACCCTGTATGGAAAGGAATTGGATACAGTGATTCTAAATCAGGATATTTATGTGCAATTTTTCCATCGGAAGCAGAAGTGAAACTTGGTTTTGAATATGGAATTATTTTAAAAGATAAAGATCATGTTTTATTTGGAGATGGAAAACAAGTTCGTTATCTCAATATCCCTATTGGAACAACTATCAATTTTAAACAAATTAAAGATTTCGTTAAACAGTCGTTAGCCCTTCCTACTTTAAAGAAAGATAAAATGGCTATGATTGATTTGATTCGGAAGGCATAGTTTTTCTGTAAATTCTCTCGATTCTTTTTCGGTTTGGTCCAAGGGAGCGGTCAAATCTTGTTAGCTTCATTCCAGCTATGTTTGGATTTTTATCTAGAACTTTTTCTAATATCTTTTTGTCTCGTAGTATTTCAATCTTTAGAATTTGTTTGATTGCTAGTTTGATTAGTAAGTTGAGTCCCATATGAGCAAAGAGTGGATATTTCATATAAGTAAAAACAAACAACTGAACTTTATTATCGGAAATTGGATTAAAAAAAACATAAATTCTTAATCGAGTATCTCTCGGTGTATTTGATTTAGAATCAATCCAGTATTGATCGTAAACAGTATAAACTGGAGAAAAATAAGTAGTCCAGTCATCTACAAATAGATCCTCTTTATTTAATCCCAACACATAACGAAAGAGTAAAGGAAGTTTCTTTTGGGGTCCTGTGTTTTTGATTCGCACATTGTATTCATTTGTTTCGGATTCGACTACTACTTCTTTCATTCGTGTGGAATCATATCCCAGAAATGCGTGAACCTCAGGAGTATGTTCCACTTCAGTGAAATTATCCAAAACTAATTCTAGTGGCGCATGAATGATGTAGTGGCAACTATCCATTAGCCGAAAGTCTTCTACATCGAAATAAGGAAAAGCTGCAAAAGAGTCTGTAGACTTTATCCATATAGTATTGTAGGACTCTACACAGTCCCATTTTGTAGCGGAAATTTTACAATCCTCTGTCCCAGGACTTTGCCCTTTTCCATTTCTATCAAAACTCATTCCGTGGTAAATACAAGTTATCCTTCCATCTTCTACTTTTCCGTGGCTAAGAGCCATTCGCCTATGAGGACAAGTGTCATCTAATGCGGCGGTTAGTCCTTCTTTGTCCCTAAATAATACAATTTGTTTTCCATTTAGAAAAATTGGAACAGGTTTGGAGTTTAGATCTTTAGATTTTAGAACTGGATGCCAGTGATCGAAGATGGACATAGATTTTTCTTAGTTCGGGTATTCTTTGGAAATTTTTTTACCAATTTTTTTAGCTTCAATTCCTATATTTCTCAAAAAACCTCCAACATGATTGTTGAAGCCTAAAAAATACAATCCGGATAATTCTGATTCGCTTCCTCTTATTTTAGGGTATCCTTTTTCATTGAATAACTCTGAGTAGCCGCTCATGATAGATTCTAAACCAGATCTATAACCGGTTGCAAGTAGAACTACATCAAATTTTTCTTCCTTTCCATTTTTAAAAAGAATAGAATCTTTTTTGAAGGTTTGAATTTCTGGAACAACAGAAATAACTCCTTGTTTGATGAGGCTAACAGTGCCTATATCAATGAGAGGAACTTTTTCTTGGTATTTTAATTGAGAAATTGTCCCGTAGTTAGGAGTAACAAGACCATACTTAGAATAATCAGGAACTACAAATCCCAAAATTGTTTTACTTAAATAATCACCTAACTTAGGAGGAAGAAAACTAAATAGAAGTGCAGAATATTGCATCGGGACTCCCCAGATTTCGCGTGGAACAATTCTTACAGGACTTCTAACGCTAATCGAAACTTTTGCTCCTGACTCAAAAAGGTCAATTGCAATTTCTCCGCCCGTGTTTCCGATTCCTACGACTAACACTCGTTTGCCTAAGAAAGATTTTCCATTTCTATAGTCGCTGCTGTGTAGGATTTGACCTTGGAACTCTTTCATTCCATCCCATGTGGGTTTGAGGGGCGAATGATTGTAACCCGTTGCTAGAATTAGTTTTTTAGATTTATAAATTGTTTCAGGTGTTTCTGTGATCCAAGTATCATTTTCTTTGTGAATTGACTTTGCAGGTTGGTTAAAGTATGGAACTAAGGAAAATTTTTTTGCGTAAGCTTCAAAGTATTCGATGAGTAATTGTCTTGGCACATAACGCGGATAATTCTTAGGAAAGGGCATAAATGGAAGAGCGGATAATTGTTTTACTGTATGTAGATGTACTCTTTCGTAGTGGTTATGCCAAGCGTAGCCAACTTTGTCATTCTTTTCAATTATGCTAAATGAAACACCACCTAGCCTGAGCACAGCCCCAACTGCAAGACCCGCAGGACCACCTCCTACCACTAGAGTATGTATTTCTTTTTCCGTCCTTCCATCTACCATGAACAAAATCTCTGATTTACTGCGTTCTTAGCAAGCCATTTTTTAAGATTATTATTTAGTTGAATTGTTTTATAGAGCTCAGTATTGTAGAAAATAGTATGCCAACCATTTTCAGAATCGGACAATATAGATTTTACTTCAATAGTAGGGAAGAAACAAGAATGCATATTCATATTGATTCGACTGATGGAACCAATATTTCCAGAAGAGGTTTTTGGTTATTAGTCAACGATAAGGAGTTTTTTATTTCGTATTCGCAGTATCCTGAGTTTTTAGAAATGAATCTGAATCAAATTTTTAATGTTCAATCTATTGATCTTATACAATTTCGTTGGCCTGATAAAGATAAAGATATAGATATAGATATAGAGTCATTGGAAACACCTGAGTCTTTTCCTTTGCACTTCAAGGATAATATCAATTAACCTGTTTAATATCTCTCATCAACTAAGACATCAAAGATTTTCGATTTGTAAATTAGGTCGGTAAGTTTGTTCATTTCAATGGAATGGATGGGGGGAAATTCTAGCCTTGTTTCGTGGATTTTTTTCTCTACATAAAATTCTGCTTTTTTATTTTTCTTTTCTTCTTGTTCGCCATCATAGAAAGTCAAATTTTTGTTATCCCATACTAGTTCATCAGACCAAGTTTTTCTTTTGTCGAGTTGTATTTTATTTAATACATATTGGTTATAAGTATAATCTAACTGGATTGAAACTCGTTTGCTTCCAACGTCGATGAATTTATATTTGAGTTCGAGAGATTGAGCTTTACCGCAGCAGGCTGATTTGTAGGAAATCGTTTCAAATAAAACAGGGCGAAAGGAATTATTTTGAAAATGAAATACGAGTAATATTTTTTGTAAAGTAGCATTTCCCATATTTCCTTCAAATGTAACAAAGATCATTTTTTTTCCTTCGCCTAAAATATCTGCATACTCAACATTTGCAAAATTATACCAAGATGGGATGATGATTTTTTCAGGATTGTTTTTGAGAGTTTGTTTTTCTAATTCATAGACATACAGATTCATTTCGTTTCCAGAAAATTCTTCTACGATACAATCTAATTTATCTTTGGATTTTAGAGAATGAAATTTGCAGTCTGCATAAGTGTGAGTTGGATTTTCCACCGAAGTGGTCTGTGCATAAATAGAAATGAGTAGAGAAGAACAAATTAGAATGCTTATTAGATGTAAGAGTTTCATTCTATATACTAGTAACATCGCACGCCTCCTCTAATTTCAGTTAGACCAAAAAAATAAAGTAATCCTATCTTAGTTATCGAATCTTTTTACAAAAAGAATGAAATGTAAAAAAGGAATATTCGAGTTATCGAAAAAATCATTGTCACAGAGAATATACTTGTTGCAAAATGAAATACAACTATTTTAAATCAAGTTATGACTTTTAAAAATACGAAATCTATTTATATTATTTTTGTAATCATTGTTATTGAATTAACTTTTTTTTCTTGTAAAAATGAGGAAACTCCGTATATACCAACGCCAGATATTTTTACTCGAAATTTTACAGATAGTATTCCTAAAAATTCAGAAGTGGAAATTGAACTAAAGGAAATTTTAAATACAGGTACTTTGTTTTGTGATAGTTCTTTTCAAAATAAAAAAATAGAACTAAATGGAGAGAACGATAATATTTTTGTGCAAGATAAGGAGCGATTTATTTCTAGTGCTTATTTTTCTATTTATAAACAACGGATTAAAAATAAGTCAGATGTGTTTATCGTTAAGTCTAGGTGTTGTCCTATGGGTCCTTGTTATACTTCCTATTTTTTTCAAAAACAAACAAGCGGCTTATGGAAGTTATTCGATACAATTCCTGGAGAAGTGATTGATTACAAAAAAACAAAAGAACAAACCATTATTAAATTACAAGATGATTCTTTAACTGGTTTGACTTATATAGGATTTTGGAAGGATAATAGATTTATCATTCAATTAGCTTATCGTTATATGAATGTAGAAATTCCAACTGCATTTTCTCACACAAAAAAAACAGTATTGGAAGATAGGTCTCTCAATCTACTGAAAAAACCAAAGGATTATCACATTGATAATCTTAGTTTTAGGATGAAAGTTTTGAAAAACACGAATATTCATATTTTATCTGAATCAGAAAAACACTATTTCGTTATGATAAAAGCTAGTCCCGAGCAGGTTTACAATGTATTAGAAAATTTTAAAGAGGAAAGAGAAAACCTAATCCCACAAATCCAAGGACTAGGTTCTACACTTAAAAAGACCAAAGATTTAGAAAAACTACTCAATCAAACTTTCTACAACATTGGATGGGTAGAAAAGTTTTAAGGAAAAAGATATGCCACGGAGGCACAAAAATATTACCACCGATAGGGACGATGAACACCGATGGTATTTTGGGTTTATGATATTCTTATTCGAAGCATAACGTGCGTCTTTTAATCGCATGTTTTTTAACTTCATAACCATAATAAAATCCATCGTTTTTTGTCGTTCTTTTATCGGTGTCCATCGGTGGTAATCTTCGTGGCAAAATTATACAGTTCCTTTTTTCTTGGCGCGGTTAGCGGCAAATACCAATCCTTGTGCATTGATCATTGCGTCTGGTTTTAGAAACGTTAGGACAGATAAGGGAATTTTTCGTTTAGAAAATTCTTCTTCGTAGAAGTTCATAATTTGGTTTTCACATTGAGTTTGTAATTCTGAGTCTGGTTTGTTTGATTTTACTAGGTCTAAAAATATTTTTTCCATTCTATCAATGCCTAACAGCATTTGTTCGCTTCCTGATTTCATATCTAGCCAAATATCAAAGTGGGTTAAATAAGCATTATCCGCTTTTGTGTTTAGAATTTTCTCGATACTCAGCCGCGCTTCATCTGCGTGAAAGTCTGTAGGAGTTGTAGATGGAAATAAAAAAGGATACGAACCTTGTTTTAAACAAGGATAACTGATTCCAAAAGAGTCTCCTGTGAAGATTGAATTTGTTTTGGAATCTAAAATTACAAAATGATGATTTGCATGACCACGAGTATAAATAAAAGTTAATTCTCTAGAGCCGAATTTTAAAACTTCTCCGTCTGACATGACTCGAACTCGAGCACTTGGAACTTCTAGAATTTCACCGTACATTTTTTCAAAATTTTCTTTTCCATAAACCATACTTGCACTTTCAATAATTCGTTTTGGATTTATGATATGAGGTGCTGCTTTAGGATGAGCGAGTACAATTGCGTTTGGAAATTCTTGCACCAGACGAGAAGTAGCCCCTGCATGATCTAGGTGAATATGTGTAATGATAAGATACTTTACATTTTCCTTTGGAATTTGCCTAGATGCAAGAGCGGATAAAAGATACGGAATTGCAAAATTTGTGTTATTATCAACAAATAATGCATCATCTCCTTCTTGCAGCAAATAAGCGGCAGCAAATTCATTTGTATAATAATGGCAGTCGATAGTTTGAATAGAGTCAAATTTCATAACTCATAGAATTTTTTATTCCTGCGATGTGTAAACAGAAAAAAGGGAATAAACAATTGACATTTTTAAATTGAAATCCATTTTTGAACTCTTAGTGATGTTCCATTATTTATGAAAAATTTGTTTTTCCAAATCATTCTTAGTATAATCCTCCTAATGTTTGTAAGTTGTAAGCGAGATTTTACTACTTACAAAGCAGAGGCTGGTGTTTTGGATTTACGCAATTGGAATTCTGATCTAGAGCCTGTCATTAGTCTGGATGGAACTTGGGAATTTTATTGGAATGAGCTTTATTCTGATTCATCGCAGGTCACAATAAAACAGGATTATATTAATTTACCGTCGTCTTGGAATAATAGAATAATCAATGATCAAAAATTAAACGGATCTGGATTTGCAACATTCAAACTCAAAATTCTCCTCCCCGAAAAAAAACTTTTACCCACATTCGCGATTCGCGTTAAACCGTTAACGAATTGTAAAGTTTTTGTAAATTCCAGAGAGTTGAGTTGTATCGGTGAGCTTGGGCAAAATTTTATGAACTCTGTTCCTGACACTCGTCCTTCGTTTTCTACTTTTGTAGTTGATAAAAGTGAATTAGAAATTTTTATCCAAGTTTCTAATTTCCATCATCGCAAAGGTGGTTTTTTATATAGCGTTTATTTTGGTACGGAGCAAGGACTTTTTAAATATATTCAAAATATTAGAAGTAGAGACGATTTCATTTTAGGATTTCTTTTTTTTGTAATTCTCTATCATATAGGTTTATATCTGATTCGAAGAAACGAAACTCTTTCCATTCAGTTTACTATTTTAGTGGTTCTTATTTTTCTGAGAGCTGCGAGTACTGGCGAAAAGCTATTAGCCGACTATTTACCGATTCATTATCCGGTTTATGTGGCTATTGAGTATATAACGTTCTTTATGGTAATGCCTGTTGCACTTCAATTTTTGACTAATATGTTTTCAATGAAAATTCCTAAATGGTCAATTGTAATTCCGTATTTAATTGGTTTTGGGTTTACACTGATTACTCTTTTTACTCAAACGCTTTTTTATTCTAACTTGGTTAATTACTATTTGCCTATATTTATTTTTGAGTTAACAATTTCTTATTTTATTGTTTGTTTTGCTGTTTTTCAAAAAAAAGAAAATTCTCTAATTATATTGATAGGTATTACTGTAATGTTGATTTGTGCTATCAATGATATATTAAACACAACGGAAGTTTTGCATACTAGCTATATTGCGCATTATGGTTTAATTTGTGTTGTCTCTGCTCAATCTTTATTTTTACTTATGCGATTTGTAAAAGCATTTGAGGGAGTAGAAGTTTTAAGTGCAGATTTAAAACGTGCAAACGAAGATCTAGAAGATAGAATTGTTGAAAGAACAAAAGAAATTATGGAAGAGAAAATTATGGCGGTAAAAGCTAACGAGTTAAAAGACAAATTCATTTCTCTTTTATCTCATGACCTTAGATCTCCAATCGGAAATGCCAAAATGTTAATTGAAAGTTCCATAGATTCTGATAATGAATCCGAAAAAGAATTAGCGAGAAGTTATTTAGATTTAGCAATTGAGTCTATAAAAAATTCTCTTGAGATGACTGACAAAATTTTACAATTCAGTCAAACTAATTCGGGAAATATTGAACTAAATATTCACAGTTGTAATCCATCGTTAGTCATTGATAAAATTTTTAACATAATGCTCAGTCGTGTAAGAGAAAAAGAAATTCAACTTCTAAGTTTTGTGCCAGAAGAAGACACGATAGAAACGGATGAAGCTTTGTTGCAAGAGGTAATTTTAAATTTAGTTTCAAATTCCATTAAATTTTGTAACGCTGGGGATATGATTTCCGTAAGTTCTTTTCAAACTGAAGACAAATACATATTATCCGTTAAAGATTCTGGAATTGGTATTCCAAAAGAATTACAGGTGAATTTATTTTCTCATGTAATTAAAACAAGTTCTAAAGGAACTGCCGGCGAAGCAGGCACTGGTCTTGGTCTTCCTTTATGCCGCGATATTGTAAAAATGTTACATGGCGAAATCTTGCTCAATGAAAAGAGCGAAAAAGGAACAGAGTTTACTGTTACTTTGCCTCTAAAATTTAATAATTCTAGTGGATAATAAAGAGTAAACTCTGATTTATTTTTAATAAACTGGATAAGACGTAGGACATATTCCAATTGCCGGTGTAGATCCTGATGCCTGAGATGGAGAAACATTCGCTCCATATACACAAAATAACGCTGGAGTAATTGTTTCAGTTACACCTTTCCTATCGGAAATATTTATTTCTTCCTTAAAAAACTCCTGTATGGTTGGAATTTTTGTATAGGCTGTTTTTAAATTAGCATTTCCTAATATTAACTTTTTAAAACAAGCAGAATCTTGTGCGATTGAGGAAACTAACGCATTTGATTCTGCCCCATCAAACAGATTAATTTCTGATGTATTTGCTATTCTTAAATTTCCAATCACAGCTTCCTCATATTTTAAATCAAGGACTTTATTCGCAATCGCATTTGCAGTGATTATGCTATCGAAGCTAACTTGCATATCTACTTTTGCATTTGTGATACTGTGGTATCTGAATTTATTTCTAAATGCTGTCAAACTCGCTGTATCCTTGCAATAATAAACTTTATTGACTACTTTTACACAGCCATCGTTGCTATTTGATGCTGCGGATACTATAGATTCTGCGCTTATTAGCTCACGACTGGCTACTCCTGTTTTAATTAGATTAGAGCATTCATCATATTTATCAAATGTCAAAGTCATTCCATTATAATAAGCGTCAGCTTTAATTTTTGCTTCCTCTGGAGTTGTCGGAAATGTAAAGAAGGAACTTTCGCGGCAACGTCCAGTAGCCACTACACTTGCTGTTGCTGAATAAACTGCTGTTCCATCTGCGGCAATTGATTTTTCAATTAGAGCACAATTTCCAGTTGCACTGTTTTGAAATAAACTTGCATAGTTCGCATATTTAGTGTAATCCACTTCTTTTTTCGGATTACAACTTATTAAAGATGCAATTACAATGTTTCCTAGTATTATTGTTTTAAACAATCTCTTCATTGTTTTTTTCCTTAGTTATTTTAATTTTCATATTTTTGCCTTTTGCATAACGTTTATTACTTAAAATAAGCTGTACATTACTTCTAAGTATCCGAAATGGGAATTCATTTCTCGTCCGGTTGTATTGACAGTAAATTCTCCAGGTTTAAAGTAAGCATAACCAATATTAGCCTTAACTCTAGAGTTCAAATCAAATCTAAGTCGGAAGTTATATTCAAAACCCATATAGTCTCCACTTTTTCCTGTTTGGTCTCTTAAATTTCCAACAGCACTCCATCTATCTTTTGCACTTGCCAAATAAAACCAGACAACTGCGGTATCTATTTTAAATCCTTTAATTGGTTCAAATTCTAATACTAATTTTGGTGATTTTAAATTTTCCATTTGAATATAGTCGTTACTAGACCAGGGTCTTGCGAAACCGAAGAGTCTTTCAAATCGTTGGTTGGTATTATCCGCTGGATTTCTATCACCAGAAACATAACCAAAAAAGAAACCAGTTCTAGGTTTCCAGGGATGATTAAATGAATACCCTGTGTCGAAGGTAAAGGCGTATGCTTCGTGTCTTTGTTGTCTTTCTGTATCGTTTACTCCAAATTGTGCTATGGCAGAAATGTCATAATCAAAACCGGAGAGGTAAACATTGTATAACCGCAGTCCAAGAGTATGAATCTCTCTTCCAACACGATTATTCGGCTCGAATGCAAGTTTAGTTTCATTGAATTTTGTTTGAACCAGTTTAGATTGTTGTAATCCTAAATAGTAAGGTTCAATTGTTATTATCCTTGACCAATGGCGGATATGACCGATTACCCCCCCGAAGAGTTGGTTACGAACAGGTTTGTCTAATTCATTCGTAAGTCTTTCTAAAGGTTTTAAAGCAAGAAAATCTATGCTCCAATTATTTTGGTCTTTCCCGAGAGAAATTTTTGCCCCCTGGAAGGTATTCGTTGTATTACGCCATTCATTTGCTCCAATTAAACGGCGATCTAAAAATTCGAATGCCATAATTCCATAGCGAATGCTGACGGGGCGATTCGTTCCTATTCCATTTTTAAAATACAATTCTCCATAAGCATTGATTGGCTCAGCTCTGTTATAATCTCGATTATCTATTTCGTATTTGCTAAATTCTCTTTGTGCATCTTCTATCTCAACAGCAAAGCGAAATGGATCTAGTTTTTCCTTTAATCCGATATAACCTCTTGTTCTTAAAAGAAGTGGTCTATCCACACCAGAATCAGCTCTTCGTAAATCATTTTCGCGGTGCTCATATCTAGTTCTATAATCAAGACCAGCTTCAATCCAGTCTATGTCTTTGAATGCAGATATTCCTGTTCGATTTAAAGGTTTTACATAAGCCTGCGGGGAGTTGATTCTAGTAGTCCCATAACTTTTAGGATTTACATAATAGTCTTTTTCATTTTTTCTTTCTTCTTCTGCAAGCTCAGCCTGAATGGAAGCAATTCCTTTTCCATCGTTTGGCTGGCTTTTGTATTCAACTTCTTTCGGAGGATCTAAGTCTAAACTTTCTTTTGTTGGAGTTTTCTCCTGTGCGTTAAGCGGCAACAACGCAACTATTAATGCGGCTAACAATAGTTTTCCTTTCTTTTTCATTTCCAAGTCTCCAATAGATTTAGGTTATTTTATGTAAATTTGATCGAAACTTGCTTTGTCCGCAAAATGATCCTTTTGCGCTTTGTGCCATCCGCCGAAATGAGAATCTACTGTGATTAAATCTAGTTTCGGAAATTTGGCAGAGTATTTTTTTAAAACAGTTTCACTTCTTGGGCGATACCCATGTTTTGCAATAATCTCTTGTGCTGCCTCCGAGTAAAGGGATTTCACATAGGCTTTTGCTATCTCAATCGTTTTGTGTTTTTCTGCATTTTTTTCAATTACAGCAACAGGAGGCTCTGCAAGAATACTAATAGATGGATAAATTATTTCAAACTTACCTTTTCCCATTTCTTCCAAAATCAAAAATGCTTCATTTTCCCAAGAAAGAAAAACATCTCCAATTCCATTTTGTGCAAACGTAGTACTCGATCCACGTGCGCCGGAGTCTAGGATTGGAACATTTTTATAGAGTGCTTTTATGAACTCTCTAATTTTTGTATCATCGTTATTAAATTTTTTTGCAGCGAATGCCCAGGCAGCTAAATAATTCCATCTAGCTCCTCCACTCGTTTTGGGGTTAGGTGTGATTACCCCCACATTTGGTTTGATTAAATCATCCCAGTCTTTTATATTTTTAGGATTTCCTTTTCTTACTACAAATACAATTGTGGATGTGTAAGGCGAGCTATTATTCGGGAGACTTTTTTGCCAATCAGCCGAAAGTAAACCTTTGGATGCGATGATATCAACGTCATACGAAAGAGCTAGAGTTACAAAGTCTGCTTCTAGTCCTTCAAGAACGGACCTTGCTTGTTTGCCGCTTCCCCCATGCGACTGATTTATTTTTATATCATCTCCTGTTTTATTTTTCCAATACGACGCGAATACTTTATTGTATTCGGCATATAACTCCCGTGTTGGATCGTACGATACATTTAAGAGCGTAAAATCTTTTGCACTCAAAGAAAATCCAGTGAGACTGATGATTATCGCGGTGGTTAGTTTTAGTAAATTTCGTTTCATTAGAAATCTCCATTCAATTTAAGTTTTTTACAATGGAATAGAGTATTGAATTTTGGTCAAGATATATATCCAATATATTGGATATATATAATTATATTACAGAAATTAAGATACTATGATGTCTAAAAATCTAAAATATAGGTAATTTTTGTATGTTTTAATGAATGAAATATGTTATATTGAATGAGGTTGATTAGGTTAAACATAAGAGGCTGGATAACTATACTTGATTCCTAGTTGACGGCGTTTCGATTTTTGATTTACCGTATGCGAAGCAATTAAACAATTTTAAGATAGAGACAAAATGAACTTAATAGATACTGGTATACAAAAAGGACTAATTCGTTTTGACGAAGATAAAAACTTTATAACCTACATTCACCAAAATAAAAAACGCAATTATAAAAATCCTGAAGAGAAGTATCGCATAGTCGCTGTTGTCTCCATGCCACAAACTGCATTTACAGCAACTGGAG
>DDBL01000093.1 GCA_002333425.1 Leptospiraceae bacterium UBA2033 | reverse complement strand
CCAGTAATCTAATTTTTTTAGTAAAACTAACCACTGTCTTAATGATTTCAGGCTTCGATCACAATTCGGCAAAGCTTTTTTAGGACATAGCGGGCTGACGCCCTTAAGTGGGCACTCATCAAGATAAAGAATTTTAACCGCAGAGGGCACGAAGACCACGAAGGAGTTTATCTTTTTGTAAATTATCCGATAAAAAGAGCTAGGAGATTCAACTTGCAAAAAATATCTTTTTTAAATAATAAAGTAATTCTTTCTATATTCCTATTCCTGATTTCTATATCCTTACATGCAACAACGGATGAAGTTTTATTGTATGCAGCGGAAAAGGGCGATTTGTCACAAGTAAAAACTGCTCTCAACTGGGATGGCGATGTAAATGCAGCGGATAAAAATGGGGCAACCGTTTTAATCAAAGCCTGTGAAAATGGACATAAAGTAATCGTAGATTTATTGCTTCGCAAGGGTGCCGAAGTAAACGCAAGAGATAAGACCGGCGCTACTGCATTAATCTATGCAAGTATTGTAGGTGACAAAAAAATTGTAGAGCTTTTAATTAAATACGGAGCAGATGTAAATATAAAAGACTCCGGCGGAAAATCGCCATTATCCGAAGCCACTCAATTCCAGAACAAAGAAGTAATCGAACTACTAAAAGCCGCTGGCGCAAAGTAGAAAAAAACTTGTATAAATCCTCAAAGTCAAAAATCTGACTTTATGGATTTAAGGAGCCTAATATGTTACTAGTTGCAAAAAGATTAGATGTTGTAGAGCCTTCCCCTACTCTTGCTATTACGGCACGGGCAAATGCTCTCAAAGCAGAAGGGAAAGATGTTGTTGGATTTGGTGCAGGTGAGCCTGATTTTGATACCCCTGAGCACATTAAGAACGCGGCAAAAATTGCGATGGACAAGGGGCAAACCAAGTATACCCCCGTTTCAGGAACTGTTAGTCTAAAAGACGCTATCATAGCCAAATTCAAACGAGACAACAATCTCACCTACGAAAGAAAAAACATCATTGTAGGAGTCGGCGGCAAACAAGTATTATACAACTTCTTCATGGCAACTATTAATCCAGGAGATGAAGTCATTATCCCAGCCCCCTATTGGGTTAGCTATGCGGATATTGTCCGTTTGGCGGAGGGAACTCCTGTAATTGTTCAAACGACTCCTGAAAATAATTTCCAAATCACACCTACACAGTTAGAAAAAGCAATCACTCCTAAGACAAAAGTATTTATCTTTAACTCACCTTCCAATCCTACAGGTGCTGCGTATTCCAAGAAAGATGTGGAAGCATTATGCGAAGTATTACTCAAGCACCAAATCATGATTATCTCCGATGATATTTATGAAAAAGTAATTTACGATGGGCTAGAGTTTGTGAACCCTGCAATGATTTCTCCTGAATTAAAAGATCGAACATTCGTAGTCAATGGAGTTTCTAAAGCTTATTCTATGACTGGTTGGAGAATTGGCTATGGTGCAGGCAATCCCGAAATCATAAAAAACATGGACACCATGCAAGGTCAATCTACCTCAAATGCAACTTCTATCGCACAAGCCGCTGCCGAAGAAGCATTAAAAGCAGACCAGTCTTGCATCACTGAAATGGTAAAAGCATTTGACGATAGAAGAAAAAAAATCGTCAAAGCCCTAAATGAAATTCCAGGAGTTAATTGCCGTACACCGCAAGGAGCCTTCTATGTATTTCCATATATCACAAGTGTTTACGAAATGCCAGGGTTTCAAGCTTTACTAAAATCAAATCCAAATGCTTCTAAGAGCAAACTATTCTGTGATGTTCTCTTAGAAAAATACGAAGTAGCCGCAGTTCCAGGTATCGCATTCGGTGACGACAACGCAATTCGTTTATCCTACGCCCTCGGTCAAGCTAACATCGACAAAGGTGTAGCGCGTATCGCTAAGATGATTGGAGATTTGAAATAGACAAAAATTTAAAGGTAATGGGCACCGATAGCTAAAAACGTATCGGTGTTCATTGTTTGTAAAAAACTCTTACTCCAAATTCCTGCTAAAAAAATTCCGGTTTTATTCTTTTTAGATTCTTTGTTCTAATTTCAAATATTTTGATAATTCCATTGATGATGGAATCTAAAACAGAAGAATCACACTCTTCTAAGAATTCTTCTGCTGAAATTTTATTTTCGTAGAATCCAATGGAGATTTGAAATAATCTTTCTATTTCGGGAAACCCAATCGCATTTACCAAGTAGGCGGCGATGGGAGAGTTTTTTAAATCGTAGGTTGTGTCTTTATCTCTACCTTTTGTAAGAATAAGTAGAGCTTCTTCCTCAATTGGATTTTGAGGTATATAGGGATTTTCCACAACTGGCAAAAAATGATCCAGTGTAGGGATAATAATTCCATTGACAGGAATTTCTCCGATTAATGTGGACAGAGGAATATTTCTTCCTATTCTAAAAGACAATGCTTCTAAAATTCCGACTGTCAAAATTTTACTTTCTAAATAGATTCTAGATAATTCTAAATTTTTGCGAGTATCTTTGAATAACTTCTCCAATCTTTCATCGGATGGCTCATCCATATATTGATGGAAGATAAATTCAGGTTTTAACGTTTTTAAAAAATTTAACATTTTTAGCATAGAAGTTCTATAACCAACTATCGAATAAGAAGTAGTAGTTCTTAGATCATGATTGGTTTCTGGCATTAAATTCCAGGTATTATCTAAAAACTTAACAGAGTTTGGATTTCCAAAATTTTCTACATCTCTATTTGCCATTCGAAGAGATTTTTTTAAAATTTCATTTATATCCTCCTCTGACCAAGATAGAGAATAAGATTGTTTTACCCCTTCTAATCTTCCTTTTAGAATATCGTAGGGAGATTTTCCATCAATTGATTTTCTAAATGGAATGGTTGCTTCTATACAAGTGACAATTTGTGCTAATTTTTCAATGGAAAGATAAGGAGAAAGGCATTGAACTGCTATGAGAGCACTCAAAAATTCATTTTGTCCTGCATAAGGGGAAAGTATTTCGCCTAACGTAAATCCAAAAATCGAGAGTAATAAATGAAAATACTTAATCTTAGCCAAGTCAGAATCATTGACGATGTAAAGTTTGTTATTATCCTCTCTTACAAATGGATAGATGTAACCGCTCAAATTTAAGTTGATTCCAAAATCGACTTGAACATAAATCATATCATGAAAAAGAGCAGAAAGAATTTCCACAGGATCCTCTTCTCCCCCTACTTCAAAAATATGTTCTGGAGTATGAAAGTATCTCCAAGTCCCAGTCATACTTTGTATAATTAATCTGGCGATATAATCTAAATCTTTCTCTTGTGCGAGTGTAAAATTTCCACCTAATTTTTGTATTGAATCAATTAGTCTTGCTCTACATCGACTTAAATCTTTTTCATTTTCCATTTGTTATCCATTCACCACTACCTATCCAGTTGTATCATCTTCTAATATTTTGCAATGTTATTTCTACTGAAAAACCTAACGTGATTTCGATATGAATTTTTTCACCACCGATAGACACCGATAAAAGAACGATAAAAAACGATATGGATTCATATCAAATCGCGAATATTCAAGAAATATCGTATCTTCTATCGGTGTTCATCGGTGGTAATCTTTAAAAGCTTTTCTTAGGTCGAATTTGTATTCAATCGAGGTTTTATCTGTGTAATTAGTAAAATCACAACAAGGATCATTCCTGCCGAAATCGTAAAGGTAGTCAAAGGACCATACGTGAAATAAAGTAGTGCGAAAGAAATAGGTGATATAGCACGCGCCAAAGCTCCGAATCCTCGCATAATGCCTAAGTTTTTTCCTTGGTCTTGGCTGGATGAAAAAAGAGAGGCAAGGGAAGAAAGACCGGGATTTAGAAAAGCACTTCCAAGTGAAATAATTCCCAAAGTTCCAATGACAAGCCCGACTGTCTTTGAAAAACTCAATCCAAATAATCCCAAAAATAAAGAAATGGCACCAAACATGGCGATTTTCTTTTCTGCAATTTTTCCAGAAATGCGCCGGATGATCCCACCTTGGACTAGGATTATAATAGAGCCTAAATAAACGAAAGTATAACCAATGTCTTTAGGAGTAAATTCCAACATATCAAATAAGAAAAAATTCAAACAAAACTCAAACCCAGAAAAGGATAAAGAAAATATTAGATAAATAAGACAAAGTAAAGGTAATTCGCGAACGGTAGTAGAGCGCAGACCAAAAATCGGATGGATTTCCCGTTTGACTTGAAGAGATTTTTCAGGGCTAAATGTCTCCCTAAATACAAAAATCACAAGAAGTAGGTTTACTAAAGCAATTAGAACAGAGAGCAAAGCAGAAGAAGAAAAAACAGTAACTCCATATTGCACCAAATTTGGATACAATGAAGTCAGATCATAGGAAGACAAAATCCCCCCGAGTGGAGGACCAAACATAAATCCAAGACCAATTCCCGCCCCGATCATTCCCATTCCCTTTGCCCTGTCTTTTTCGGAGGTGACATCTGCCATTGCCGCCGACGCAACCGAAATATTTCCGCCCATACATCCAGTCACCAAACGAGAAACTACAAACAGCGTAAAACTTCCCGAAAAAAACCAAACAACATAACCCAAAAAGTTTCCAGTAGATGTAAAAATCAAAGCCGGTTTACGACCAACCCTGTCAGACAATCTGCCCCAAATCGGAGCAAAAAAGAATTGTAAAATCGAATAAATACTTCCGACAAACCCACCAAATAGAACGATAAATAGACGATTTTCTGAGCTTGGCTCAAATAAGTGGATGATACTGAGAAAAAATTGGAGAAGTGGATCTGTCTCTCTGGAAAGAAAAAATCGAAGCGTTTCAGGAAAAATGGGAAAGATTACGGAAAATCCCATCATATCAATAAATACAGTGAGAAATAAGACTAATTTTTCTCGTTTATGGCTCATTGGATGTTTTAAAATTGTGTGTAGAAATAAAAAATGCCGGAGAACAAACCGGCATTGATATCAAAAAAACTGTGTCCAGCTTAGTTAGCAGGTTTGTATTTTTCGATAACAGCTTTTAGCTCATCAAGAGCAGCTTTAGCTTGTGTCTTAACTTGTTCTGGTAAAGCAGAATCCACTTGGTTGTAAATACCTTCGAAGTTTGCTTGTGCTTTTGCAACGATGTCTTGGTAGCTTGCGTTAGCATTGTCTAAAACATCTTTTGTGTCTTTGATTGTTTTGTTGAGTAAATCTCTTACTTGAACTGATTGTTCAGATTGATCTAATTCACCTTTTTGTTTGATTTCGTTGAATTTTTTTTCAAAATCAGTTAGGGAAGTTTTGAGAACTTCTTCTCCTGTTTTAAATAATGCGATTCCTGCATTTACTACGTCTGTTAGAACTTTTTCCATTTTTATTTTCTCCAAATTTTTAGTTCGAGTACCATAATTTCAGACTAAGTAGCATTGTATAGCACAAAACGATTGCAACATGCAAACGAATCATCAGGAACTTTCGATCATTTTCTTAATCTGGTCACGAATTTTCGCGGCTGTTTCGTAGTCTTCGCCTTTGACAGCGTTTGCGAGTGCATCTTCTAGAATCTGCAATTGAGTTTTGGGAACTTGTTCGGGTAAAATTTCTTCAATAGAGGGCTCGGAAGGAATCTCGCCACCTCTCATCACCACGCCAGCTTCATCCATCACACTCTGAGTAATAAAAATCGGAGCCTCTGCACGAAGGGCAATCGCAATCGAGTCAGATGGTCTTGCGTCGATTAGAAAAATTTCTTCGTCTTTACGAATGGAAATCTTTGCGTAGAAAGTATTGTCCACAATTTCGTCGATTGTCACCTTGATGACTTGTGCCCCTAGAACAGGAATGAACATCATAATCAAGTCATGAGTCATCGGTCTAGGTGGAGTGATTCCATCCAGAACACTTGTAATCGCATGTGTCTCTAAAGGACCTATGAAAATCGGAACGACCTTAGAATCGCTGGTTTCTTCTTTAGGCTTTAGAAAAACAGCAAATCCAACGTTCGTCAGAGTAATATCAGAAATTTTTACTTCAATCAAGTCCATGATTTACACCATAATAGTAGTTAGTTTTTTTTAAAGCCAAAATAATAATGGTCATTAAACAAATTTGGGAGAAATATGTTACTAGAAGCATTTTCGTTTTCATTCAATCTGAGCCTATTTACCTGTTTGGTTTGGAGTATTCTGACATTTCAGAATATCCGGCTGATTGAAAAAATCAAAAAACTCCCTCTATTTATTTTGTTTTCCATTCTCTTCTATGCTACATTTTATCTAAGTAGTTTTTTCCATACTAAAATTTTTGAATTTAAGTCAATTTATTTTAACGCTTATACAATTCTCATTTTAATCCTACTTCTCGGTTTTATTTTGTTCGTCAGTAAACGAAGTTTAGAATTTCATGCGCCAATTCTCAGTATTGTATTCGCTCCCTATTTTTTCTTTTTGCTGTTTGGATTTGAGGAGTTTTCCATTTTTGAGTATACAATTCCTTCTTATTCTCTTTTAAAAACACAAAACCCAATGATCGGACTTTGTTGTATTGGATTATTGTTTATCAAACCAAATAAAATTTTAATTCCAACAGTAACCTTTGTAGTTGGATTTTTATTTTATTATATAACTCCACTAAAAGAATTTCCCTATCCAGAGATTAGGATTTTACATTATAAATACATTCCACATGAATTTTTTCTGAGAGATAACTTGTATCTGTTTGAAGAAAATAGTGGAATCTACACGGAAAAAAAAGCAGATGCTGACGATGTACTTTATAAATTTACAATGCGACCTATCAAAAAAATTAATCTTCCACTAAGACAAGACATTCAATCGTTAATTTCAAAATTTGAATTTCCCATTCTGTTAGTGGAGGATAATGCAATTACTCTACTCGAACTATCTCGCAAATACAATCACTCTATTTTTAAAGTAACATTTCAAATCCAAAGTTTACCAGGAGAAATTGAAGTAATCGGAACAAACTCTGGATTCAATAAAGAAGGAATTAAAATAGAAGGACCAATTTTTTAAGCAACCACTTGGCATACGTTATTGCCACTGAGGCACCGAGACACGGAGAGAATTAAAGAGAGCCTATTTAATAATATACTGTTTATTTTAATAATTCAGCCTTGGTTATTATTCTATTACAATGTGATAATTGAATCCAAATATTTCGTTAGCTCTCTTTAATTCGAGGAATAGGAATAAAAATAGCGCAATCCCAAAAACCCTCTGTGACTCAGTGCCTCTGTGGCAAGCAACACTGCTCAGTTACTATTAAAGAAAACTTTTATCGGTATAGATTTTGAACATTTTTTCAAATCCACTAGTTCTAAATAAATGAGCAACCGCACTAGTTACTGAAATCAAATTTAATTTCTTATTTTTTTTGGATAAATATATTCCCTGAGTAGCCAAAGACCCAAGCCCACTAGAATCTATGAATTTGATTGGCGACATATCCACAACCAAATCCTCTACACCACTTTCATTCTGAACTTTAAATATATCTACTAAATCTCTAGCATTGTAAAGATCTAGTTTTTGATAATTGATAAATTGAATCATTACGAAATTTTTATATTTACTTACTTCAATTCCATAATCAGAATCTGAATTCATTGATTGCTCCTTGTAACTTTGTGCATTATAATAGGTAAGTTAAAACCTATTCAGGTTACAAATCTTACTAACAATACAAATATTGTCTATGCAAAAATTACTCTATTTTTCTCTCCATGAAACTTTGGGCACGAGGGATTACCCGCCTAGTTTTACGATAAAATCAAACTCTTCTTTCGTAATTGGTTGGATCGAAAGTCGCCCACCTTTTTGAATAAGGCGCATATTCGCGAGTTCTTTATAAGTTCTAATCGCTTTTAGAGTTACCGGATTTTTAAACTGGGACTTAAACTTCACATCCACCATATACCACTGCGGCTTATCGGGATTAGACTTTGGATCATAGTAATTACTTTTGGAATCAAACGCATAAAAGTCAATATAACCTTCCTTAACGACTTCGGCAACTCCAGCAACCGCCATAGGTTCCACGCTACTGTGATAAAATAAAACTAAGTCTCCTTTTTTCACATCATCTCTAAGAAAATTTCGTGCCTGATAATTTCGCACTCCCTCCCAACTAGCAGTTCCATTCTTCGACTTCTTCAAATCTTCAATCGAAAATACATCTGGCTCTGACTTAAACAACCAATACTTCATACGATCTCCTTTGACATTTCTAATAATTATCCAAAAGATCGAATAGCTTCGTTTACTGTTGGGAAAATTTCAAAGTTGGCTTGCATTTTGGTCAAATCAAAAGTCCTAGTTGCTTCTGGACTCAAATTTGCCAATTTGAACGCAACTCCCATTTGTTTACATTCGTAAGACAAATTCACTAACATCCCAAGCCCAGACGAATCAATGAATCGTAATTTTTCTAAAACAAAAACAATTTTTTTATTGCTCTTCTTTAAAAGTTCCCGACTAAATTTCTTTAACTCAGGAACAGAATACAAATCCACTTCTTCCTCTAATTCTACCACATCAACTCCAACTACCACTTTATGCGTATAAGCCATCTTAATTCATTTCCTCTTTTAATTTTAAAAATCTAACATCTTCTGGTCTAGCTTTCAAACATACGTCTAGTTTTAATTCTATATCGATTGTATATCTTATTAGTGTTATCATTATTATTTCTTTGTGAGTAAGCTCTGCATTCTATATTTCGAATAATTTTATCTCTGAAAATATTTTAAAATCCTTCGTATTAAAAGTAAAAAGTCCATCTAAGTTATTGGAGATAATTGTCGCGGCTATATTTGCATCATGAATTTTCTGGCGTTCGATTTTATATTTTAAAAGCATTTTTTTAAGAATAGTAAGACTGGAATTTGTATCATATAAAACAATAAAGTTGTCTTGGAATTCTTGTAGTTTTTGAACTGCTTCTTCTATCGTCAATGGGTTTTGAAAGATTTTTGCGTTAGTCGAAATTGCAAAAAATTCTCGCAAGATTTGTGAAGAAATAAAAAGATTACAGCCGTTGGTAAACAGCTTATCCAATGCATCCCTTACTATAATATATTTGTCATTATCTAAATCTTCGAAAGTCCCATGCAAAAGGATATTGGTATCAAGAAAAATACTTTTATATGAATTCAAGATAAGCATCTTCCCGTGTATAGTCTCGTAATAATTTTTTGCATTTGAAAGTAGTTAGTTGTAGTTTTCGGACAATATTTTTCTGTAATGGAACGATTTCATCAATAGGAAGTATAAGCAACTCTACTTCTTTGTTTCTTAAATCATCAGGTATTCTTATCGTAATAAAGTCGGTTGAGATTTTCATTATTTCCCTAAGCATGAATTTATTCCTTTTAAATATAATTAAATTTTAATTCTAAAATAGAAGAGAAACGTGTCAAACAGAAATATTCGTCAATTTCTCCTCTAAAAAAGCTAGTATTTGTTTTTCTTTGTCCGTAACAATGCTACAATAGCCTAAGCCATCTTAATTCATTTCCTCTTTTAATTTTAAAAATCTAACATCTTCTGGTCTAGCTTTCAAACATGCGTCTAATATTGATTTGGCTCGTTCTTTTCTTCCGAGTCCATGGTAAGATTCAATCAGAACTAGTAAGTTGCTTATATTTTTGGCATCTCGTAGTCTTAATCTCTCTGCGTAATCAATCGCCTTTTCGTATTGTCCTAATTGTTTACAGGCAAGTGACATCTCATATAAAAAGTTTGTCAATTGCGGATAATCAGAAATTACCTTTTCTCCAAGTTCAGCATATTTATCGAATTTACCAACTCCTTTATAATCCTCTAGTCTCTTCAACTCATCATCTAACTTCTTTTGGTCTGCCGTTACTCCCTTGTAATGAATTCGTAGTAACGACAAATCATCCATGAGTTTACCTGTGTTAGCTATATTTTCGTATATCTTCTCTAAATCCCCATCTGCATTTTTTACGTGGGCTAAAAATAATTTCTCATCTTGATTAATTATATCATATTCACTATCAGGTTCTTTACCAATAATAATATCATCCCTGCCATCAGAGCCAAGTATAATAACATCATCCGGTCTAAGAGAAAACACTTCTACGCAGATATTTCCTGTTTGCCCCTGTGTTCCTAGTTTTCGATACTGGTTTGGATTTTCAATGAACTGCGCTATTCCATCTCGATAAAGCACGATGTCGGGATGCTCTGCATTCATAAAATACATCGTACCACTTACTTCGTCAATCAGTCCAAACACTATCGACATAAGCATCGAACCATCAAAACTTTCNNACAGTGCCTAACACAATTACTCCACCAGCCCCTTGGATGGATTTGCCCATTGCGTCCCCATTTAGGAATACAACATATTTTTTTCCTTGGAGTTCTATGTTTTCGGAAATATTTATATCCCCACCCAGTTCATACTGACCTTTACGGAATTTAAAATTCTTCTTTTGTTTAAGGAAAAATTCTATCCCTACATTCTTACTAAACGCATTGTTTTGACAAAGTGGTTCAATGAGTAGCGTGTTTAAGAAATAATCCCCGTCTTGTTGTTCTTTCAGTCCTCTCACTTCCACAAGTGCTTGATTCAAATCTCTTGTTCTCTCTTCTACTTTTTCTTCGAGGTTAGCGTATAACAGCGAGTTCTCCACACTCACCGCAATTTGAGATGATAGAATTTTTAGAATTTCCACTCTGTCAGGAGTAAACGCATCTGTTGTCAAATTATTCTCTAGATAGACTACCCCGATTAAATTCCCTTGGTTGATCACCGGATAACATAGAATAGACTTAGGATGTTTTTCTTTTACATAGTTATCGTTTATAAAGATTCCTTTTTTGGTTGCATCATTGAGCAAAACAATACTTTTTGTCCGAATCACGTAGTTTACAATATTCGGGGATAATTCAGAATTACCCTCAATTGGTTTGGCTTGTAAAACTGCAACTGTTTCTGTATTTGCATTTCCCTCTGCTTCTATTAAATATTTCTCTTTTTCTTTGATGATAAAAAATCCTCTCTCTGCTCCTGCATTTTCAAAAAGAATTTTCATCATTTTTTCTAAGAGTTTACCTAGTTGGATTTCTCCCGATATTGTTTGAGATGCTTTGACTACTGTGTTTAAGTCGAGAAAACTCCCCCCTGTGGTGGTATTACCTATATTAGTTGTGGTAGAACTGGAACTGATAGTCATATCCCTAGAACTACGTGTCGCATGACGTTTCAACTGCGGATATTTTTCTTCGAGCAATTTAACTTTTGGCTCACATCCCCATTTTTTGTAAGCATAGTGTGCTTCTTGTAAATGAATATTGGCATACTTTTCTTTGTTTTGTCCAATCCATATATCTGCAGCAAGTTCATTGGCGATAGCTTCTTCCAATGTATACTCATATTGTTTGGCTAGTACGATTGCTCGTTCAAAAGATACAAGCGCCTTATCTGTCTTATTCTCTATTANNGAGACTTATGACCATAATTCGCCTCACAGTTTTCAGCCCATTTTTTCATACGTTTACGATTCTTATCTAACCGTTTTCTATACTCTTTTTGTTTTTTCTTATCCTGTGTGGATAAATAAAGTTTTGCGCAAATTAACGAATCGAAGAATGCATGCTCAGGAACAAACATCATTCCAAAAACTCCGCCTTCATGCGAAACAGCTAATGAAGAATATTCACTAGCCTTTAAAGTATCACCAAATAAGAAGTGTAACTCCGATTTATAGGTAGAATAAACAAATAAGGTCGTTGAATTATGAGCAACTTCCCATTCAGATACCGAGATTGCTTCATCAAATTTATCACTCTTTAAAACTAAAATATCACTTGTTAATCCACGCAAATTATAAACAAACTGTTGATTCATTTTATACATTAAGTAAGAATCATACTGTTGTAGATTTTTCATAACAGGATCGTATTTCTGAAAACTCTCCATTACTAAATCAAGATTTTCTCTCATGAGAATCTTCTGAAAATTATAGTGATTTACGGCGTAGGAGGTATATTGTAAATCTCCGTTTTCCATACCACTTTGTATTGCAGTCTGAAAATAGGGAATTGCTTCCTTAGCGTGATGTGTCCAATGGTTTATCATCGTTGTGAAAATAAAATAGGTACGGCACTCTATGGATTTAGCGTTAAACTTTTCAATCAAATGGACTGCTAATTTTCCAAACTCATGCCCTGTTTTAAAATCTCCTAAACCAGATCCCTGAATCAAACCAAATGCAACATAGGCAAAGGAACTTAAAGGAGCATTGCCATTTCTGAGTGATAGATTTACCATCTTTAAAACTAATACAGGAAATAAATTAGGCTGAGCAATAAAGGATGCTGGAACAGCTGCATTCAGCAATCGTATTATCATGAGAAATTTTTGGTTATCCATCAAAAACAGATTAGCCAGATCCATAATTGGCTTTTTTCCTTGTTTCAATTTGAATTTAATAATTTCAGGTAATGGGGAAAGCTCTGTAGGTTTTTTTGGAAGATTAACTCCAAAAGATTTTAATGCTTGTTTTAAAATATCCAATGACTCTAAAATTTTATTCTGACTTACATACATGGAAGATTTTAATTCATAAACAGTTACTTTATCTAATTCAGTTTTGGCATGAGACAAGATCAAATCAAATGTTTTATCAGCAGAATCAAAATTTTTACAAAGATACTCCGCTTTTGCTCGATTTGTATATAAGTCTAGAGTCAACTCATAATTATCCGTCCATGCATTATCCGACAATTGATTAATTGCAATTTGAAAAAAACCAAGTGATGCTTCGTATGCTGTGGATGCGAGAGATTTTCTTCCTGCCAAAATATTTAAACGCTGTAGTGTCGTTTTTTCTTCAATGGAGGTAATATGAATAATCCCCTGATTTAATTGATTTACAATTGTAAAAACTAAATCCTCAACTTCTTCCGGCTTTGCCATATTCAAATATGTAGAACCAATCGCATAATGATTCTTAGCCTTTTCATCTGCTGTTATTAAAGTATAAGTTGCTTCTCGAATTTTATCATGTACAAAGCGAGCAACATTTCCTGAAATCAAAAAGAAACCATCATTAGAAATTAACTCTAATTCAGTATTGACTTCTTTAATAGGTTTATTTAAGATTTGTGCAAATACATCTATACGAAACCAGTCTCCTATACAAGCGGCTAATTTTAATATTTCTACGCTATTAGAAGGGAGATCGTTAATTTTCTCGATCATAAGCTCAATCACATTTCCCGAAATCTTAATTTCTCTAACTTTAGAAATATCCCAATTCCATGTACCATCTTTATATTCGATAAAATCCTTCTCATAGAAACTTTTAAACACTTCATTTACAAAAAAAGGATTTCCCTTAGTTTTTTCAAATAATACAGTTGCTAATTCTTTTACTTTTACTTCATTACACGAAAGAGTTTCACTGACTAAATGCGATATATCTGCTACAGAGATAGGCTCCAACACAATTTCCTTTGCAACAAATCCTGATTTTTTGAGATCCTCAAGCATAACAGAAAGTGGATCTGTCGGTAAAACCTCATTATCCCTAAATGATAACATTAAAAAAAGATATTTCATTTCTGGATCAGAAAGAATTGTTTGTATTAGGAGTATACTCGGAGTATCCGCCCATTGCAAAT
>DDBL01000071.1 GCA_002333425.1 Leptospiraceae bacterium UBA2033 | reverse complement strand
TAAAGGTATAAACAATGAAAATCATAAAAGGTATATTTATTCTTTTAGTGTTGGTTAACTTAAACCTCTTGTTCGCTCAAGCCAAAGATGCCCCAGCTCCAGCTGCTTCCAAAGATGCTCCTGCAGCAGGTGAAGGTAACGAAGCTGGTGATACAATTAAGGGTGAGTTAGTAGCTGATGATGATACAGATGCAGGTTTATCTGAGGACGAGAGAAAGAAGAAGAAAGAAATTCTAAAGCAAGAAGCTATGTGGAAGAATCAAGACTACGTTGGTTACAACAAAGCTTTCGAAGATCTTCATAAACTTTCTAAAGCATTTGCGAACAACAAATACAGACTTGCTCTTTCTGCTTATCAATCTGGTATGAACACAATCTTAAAAATGAGAGAAAGTGTTGAGCAATACAGAAAGGAACAAGCTGAGAAGAAAAGACTCGATGAGAAATGGTACTGGCAAAAAATTGATCGTAAAGCAAATGAAGAAAGATACATTGCTCGTGAAAAAATGTCTGCTAAATTAGCAGCAGTTACTTACTTCACAAAAGCTATCAATCACTTGGACGACATCACCAATCCAGACTTAAAAGAGACCGAAGCATACAAAACACTTCTTTCCTCTGTATACAGATCATGGATCATGGCTGAATACGATACACAGAACTATCCACAGTGTATCCCAATCTTAGAACTCTACTTAGAAATCAAAGAAAACGAAAAAGAATACCCAGCTCACAAGTATCTTGCAAGCTGCTACTCTTTTGAAGAAAATACTTTGAAAAAATATAAAGCTGGTTCTGATGATCAAATCCAAAAATTAAAATACAAAAAGAACGTTCATCTACTAAGAGCGACTGAATTGAAGTATGGAAAAGGTACTGTAGAGTACAAACATATTGTTGATTTAGTAAATAAAGATGAAGTTATTTCTGTAAACCCTTAATCCAAAACCACTCTTTCAATCAAAATAAAACTATCCCTCAAAGGGTAGTTTTATTTTATTGAAACGTATGGAAAAGGATTCAATTTTATACGTTTTAACCAAGTCCCAAGAGTATCTGGGAAAAAGGCAAATTCCCAACCCAAGACTGGACGCTGAACTAATTCTTTCCGATGTTCTCAACCTGGAAAGAATTAAACTTTACTCAAACTTCGATAAAAAGCTTAGTGAACCACAAAAAGACATTTACCGTGAAAAAATTAAAGCACGCGGTGAATTTAAACCTGTATCTTATATCATTGGGTTCAAAAATTTTTATAAATCTGTTTTTTCTGTCAATGAAAGTGTTCTAATTCCTCGACCTGAGACGGAAGAGTTAGTTGAATGGGTTTCTAAAGAAATTTCTCCAGACCTTAACTTAGAAGTTTTAGATTTATGTACGGGAAGTGGGTGTATTGGTATTAGCCTCAAGAAAGATTTTCCGAATATAAATATTCTATTGAGTGATATTTCAAAAGACGCACTCGTTGTAGCTTCAGAGAATGCTAAAAAAATTCTTCCTGATGAAAAAATAACTATCATTGAAAGTGATTTGTTTGATTCCTTTTCTAGTGACCACCAGTTTGATTTAATTGTTTCAAATCCACCTTATATACCAGATGCAGAAAAAAATACTATAATGCCAGATGTTCTAAATTTTGAACCACATCTTGCTTTATTTTTGACGGAACCTATTCACTTTTACAAACGTTTGCTTTCTGGAGTCATGAAACATTTAAAAGAAGGTGGTTCATTTTATATGGAGACTCATTCCGATTGGGCTAATATTGTGTCTCAAATGAGTAATGAACTCGGTTTTAAAACAAGTCTTATAAAAAAAGATTTGAGTAACAAAGAAAGGTTTGTCAAGGTAACAAAATAATATTACACTCCCTCATGTCTCAGTGACTCTGTGGCAAAAGAATTTATTCTAAGGATTATACATGAGTTTATTAAATGAAAAAGCACCCAATTTTACGTTACCTGATTCAGAAGGAAGAGAAGTATCTATTTCTGATTATAAAGGTAAAAAGGTATTAATTGTTTTTTACCCCGGTGATGAGACAATGGTTTGCACAAAACAACTTTGTTCTTATAGCAGTGGATTTGAAGAGTTTCAAAAGTTAGGTATTGAGATTATCGGGATCAATATGGATTCTATAGAGTCTCACAAAAAATTTAAGGATAAATACAAGTTAGCCTTTCCTCTACTTTCAGATAAAACTGGTGAAGTTTGTGAGAAATATAATGCCAAGGGGTTACTTGGAGTTAAGCGCTCAACTTACTTGTTAGATGAAAGTCAAACTATCATTTTTGAAAACGAGGTGTTACCAGTATTTTATAAAGACAAAGATGATATAATGGGAGCGATTGGAAAATTAGTCTAGATGTCTATTTACGAAATCTAACGTATGCCAGCTCTCTTGGAAGATCTTCTCTGTCTTCAATGTAGGCTGGCTCATATTCAATTTCTTCAGTTTCTAGTTCATAGACTTTTTTATTGTCAGATTTTTTCTTTTTCTTTAGCTTGCGGTATTCTAAAATTTTTACTTTTTCTTGTGCTTTGATTTGGGATATTTCGTCTTGGTTTAGATCTTTGTAGATAATTTTTAAAACTTCTTCACGAGCAAGAATCCCTGAAGTGCCATCTTCTTTCTTTTTGTAAACAATGGTGAATACATTTTCATCCAATAAATCAACCTTTAGAATTTCTCCATCTTTTAGGATGATAGTTGTATCCAGCGCAAAGGTTGGCTGAGCATATAAATAGATTAGAATGAGGAATAAGAAGTTTCTCATGGCAGAGTGCATTATATTCATGTATAAAATTTGTCAATTAGGTTTTCAGGAATTCTGGTGAAATCATCCATATTATCTGACCTCTTAAAAAATTTTCTTTTGCGATATTGATAGCAACTGTTGTACCGGGTGAAAACCCAAATACGTTTGCAAATGATTCATCACGAATTAATTTCCCTGCAAAAAAACTTACGTCTGGATTATGTCCTATAATTAAAATTGTGTCTGAATTTGTGAATTGATTTAATTTTGGAAGTAAGTCTGAATAATCTGCACCTGGAAGTAATTCGTTCACTGGATTTACTATTCCTTTGAATTGTATCTTCTCTGAAAAAATCTCTGCTGTTTCGTTAGTGCGCTTATAGGGACTATGAAAAATTTGTGTTACTTTAAGTGGACTGTGGAAAATGAAATCTGCCATTTTAGCAATATCAGCGATTCCTTTTTCGGTCAGTCTTCTATCTTTATCTAAACCTGTTGCAGAATGCTGCTCTGCTTCTCCATGTCTTCCAATAATTAACTTCATCGCAAGATTCCTTTGATTAATATCCTTTTTTTCACTAGCCATTCCTTTGTAATCAGAAAAATTTGTATTGAAATGAATGACAATCCAATTTATACACAAGAACTTCATAAACAATATGACAATAAGGCTGTAGCTCTTAAAAATTTGTCACTTACAATTAAGTCAGGAGAAATTTTTGGACTTATTGGGCAAAATGGAGCAGGTAAAACTACTCTCATGAAAATACTTTTAGGTTTTTCTACTCCTACTCGTGGTAGAGTAGAAATTTATGGAAAACAAAATTCGATAGAATTTAAAACTAGAATTGGTTATTTACCTGAGAAGGTTATGATTCATCCATTTCTAACTGCATTTGAATTTCTATACCTTTGTGCAAAGTTATATTATCTTCCTAAGAAAAATCTAAAAGAAAAATGTAAGACAGTACTTGAACGCGTTGGACTCGGTGATAAACTTTCTGTCAAAGTAGGGACATTTTCAAAAGGTATGACACAAAGACTTGGACTTGCACAGGCAATTATCCATGAACCAGATTTACTTTTTTTGGATGAGCCAGGATCTGGTCTTGATCCACTTGGAATGATTGAACTTAGAAATATTATTTTAGAAGAGCATAAGTCTCGTAATGCGACCATTTTTATTAACTCACATCGACTGTTGGAAGCAGAAAAACTTTGTTCTAGAATCGCGATTTTACACAAAGGGGAAATGGTTGCGAGTGGTTCAATGAACGAACTCACGAAGACCAAAAATCAAATCAATGTCAAATTAGAAACGTTAACCGATAGCCTAAAGAATTACTTTGGTTCAATCGGTAATAACATTCAAGTTGAAGGAAACGAAATTTCATTTGATCCAAAAGAAACCATTGAATTAAAACAAATTCCAGTTCAAATCATTCAGAATGGCGGGAATCTTTTGAAATATGAAATTGTAAACGAAAACTTAGAAGAAATTTTCTTACGACTAACAGGAGGAGATAAATGAAAAATATATTAGGTCATATTTTTTCCAGTATATTTACTATCGCAGGTTTAACTGTAAGAGAAGCTCTTCGTAAGCGGATTATCTTTATTATCCTACTTATATCTAGCTTTTTTCTTTTGATGAATTTTTTCTGTGAATCAGTTACAATGCAGGCAAATGGAGAAGAGGTTAAGGACAGTGCAATTGGTCCAATTTTTATATTCATTATTGTTACGGTTTGGAGTTTGGTGATTTCTGCGCTCGTTACTTCTTCTTTACTCGCCGACGAATTTGAGAATAAAACCTACACAATGATTTTATCTAAACCTATATTTCGATTAAGTTATTTGGCGGGCAAGTTTTTGGGAGTGTTCGTTTTGATTTTATTAAATGCAATACTAATTGTAGCTGCCTATAGTTTGATTAGCTTTTTGCGTTCTGGAAGTTTGGATTTTGGTTTGTGGATGGCTGCTAGTTCTATGTTTTTGGCGTATGTACTTTTAATTAGCCTAGTCCTTTTATTTACAATTTTGATTAATCGGACAGCGGCTGTGCTTTTATCATTTGCATTAGTTTTACTTACAAGTATCGTAAATTACCCTATTTATGAAGCTGCTTTTGAAAAAGTTATCGAAACGGACTCTTCCAAAAAACTAATTTTAGAAGCGATTTATTGGGTGTTGCCGCAATTTGGAACAAGTCTATTTCATTCACTTTCAAAAGTAGCTAAATCATTTTCTCAAGTTCACTATCTCGGTTTATATGCATATATACAAATTGCTGTTTGGATTTTAGTTGTTTGGGTGTTATTGTATTTTAGTTTTCGCAAGAGGGAGTTGGAATGAAACCATATCGTAAAAATGTAGGAATTGTAGTATTTAATTCAAAAGGCGAAGTGTTAGTAGGTGCTCGAGTAGGTATGAAGGATAATTGGCAGTTTCCTCAAGGTGGCATTGATGAAGAGGAAGAACCAAAAGCTGCTGCACTGCGAGAGTTGTATGAAGAAGTAGGAATCCAAAATGCAGAATTGGTCTATGAAAATCCAGATTGGATTAGTTATGATTTTCCGAAAGATTTGGATATTAAGATGGCAAAAAAATATGCAGGTCAAATTCAAAAATGGTTTTTACTTTACTGGGATCATCCGGCTAATGAGTGTAATCTGCATGTTCATGAACAAGAATTTGAAACAGTAAAATTTATCCCGTTTCGTTCTTGTGTTGATACAATTGTGAGCTTTAAAAGAGATGCCTATTTTAAGCTTATCGAAATTTTTGAACCTGAAATAGAAAAACACCTAAGAAGTAAAAAATAGAAAAAAGAATTCAGGTTAGTTAAATTTAAACTCTAAAGTAAATTTTGTACCCTGATTTCTTTCTATATCTACTTTGCCTCGAATTTGTTTTGCAAGCATTTGAACTAGTTGGAGTCCAAATCCTGAAGAGTTTGCAAAATGAATTGATTCAGGCATTCCTACTCCATTGTCTTGAATAGAAAAAACTATAACGTCCTCTTTCTTTGTTGCGGTAATTGATAATAAGCCTGAAGTTCTATCGACAAAGGCATACTTCATAGCATTGGTAAGTATTTCATTTACCATAATTCCAATAGGAAATAAAATAGAGCTAGGAAGAATAAAATCGTCAATGTTTTTTTCGATTTTGATTATCTTATGATTTGGAAAATTACTTATGATTTCATCTATGAGCGAAGGAAGATAAGTAGGAATTGATAACTCTTTAAAGTCCGTTGACCGATATAGTTTGTCATATAAAACAAGCATACTCTGAATGCGACTACTCGCGTCGTCTAACGCAGTAATAGCCGCAGAATCACTCAGACTTTCTTTTTGTAAAAATAGAAGACTGATTATGGTGAGCATATTATTTTTAATACGATGATGCACTTCTTTGAGTAAAAGTTCTTTTTCTTCCAGAAGAGTTTTTACCTTTTCTTCGGACGCCTTTCTTTCTGTAATGTCTTCGGAAATTCCAAGTAGGTATTCAGGTTTGCCTTGATCGTCCAATAAAGGAAGCTTTTTAGTATGTAAAATCCGAGTGCCTTTTGGTGTATTGATAAACTCTTCTTTTATATCTAAAATTTCTCTAGTAGCTAACACGTCTTTGTCTTTGTCTGTAAAAAAATCAGCTTGTTCTTTTGGAAAAAAATCATAATCGTTTTTACCTAACAATTCTTCTTTCTGATAACCTAACAGATTCTCTCCTGCTCGATTAAATAGCACAAAACGAAGATTATCCGCTCTTTTAATAAAAATCATATTAGGAATATTTTCAACAACGGAATACAAAAGATTCGTAGCTTCTTTGGCTTTTTTTTCATCTTCTTTGCTTTTGGTAATATCTTGGTAAAGAAGTGTTACCCCATCTTTGGAAGGATAACACCGAATTCGAACCGACATATTATATGGCTCATAATAATTTTCAAATTCATGTGAGACTTGTTTTTGCATAGATATTTTGAGTTTTTTTTCTAATTCAGTTCCTATTATATCTGGAAAAATTTCCCAAATACTTTTGCCAATAATTTCTTCACGAGTTTTTTTGAAATTCGATAATGCTGGTTCATTCAGATACGTATATTTCCAATTTTTGTCTAGAGATACTACACTATCAGTGATTCGATTTAACAAAGTGCCAGTGTGTTCGGATAGTTCTTTTAAGGCTTCCATGGCAGTATATTCATTTTTTGTTTCTTGGTGTGCTTCAAATAAATCAAATGCCATTGCAATAGAAGACATCAAAACGAAGTCACCTGAATTTTTAATAACATATCCATAGCGGGTAATATCCTTTACCCTCTCTACAATGTCTTGTTCAAAATGGGAAGTATGAAATACGATTGGTAAGGTTTTATTTTCAAGAATTTTTTGGGCAGTTTTGGTTCCATCCATACCATGACCTAAGTCAATGTCCATCAAAACCAAATGAATTTCTGTGTGTGAATCGAGTAACTCAAGAGCCTCTTCCCCAGAGTGTGCGAGTATAGGAATATAACCAAAAGTTTCGAGCTTTTTAGAAAGTGCGGTTGCAAAAATGACTTCATCTTCCACTAATAAGATTGTTTTTCTCTCTGAACTAGCCATAATCCCCTGAAAAATACTCTTTTTTATTCAACAAAAGAGTGCAAACATATATACTAAGAAATATAAGAAAATATTAAACTACTCAGCATAAGTTATTGCCACAGAGGCACCGAGACACGGCGAGATTTAAAGAGAGTTTATTTCATAAAATACTGTCTATTTCGGTAATTTAGTCTTAGTTATTATTATACTACAATATAAAAATTGAATCAAAATTTTTCATTAGTTCTCTTTAATTCGACGCATAGTAATAAAATTAGTGCAATCCCATTATTCTCTGTGTCTTTGTGCCTCTGTGGCAATATCTGTTACTGAGTAGTTACGAAACAAACTACATTAAGGTTGGAATTCTGCATCTAACATTATCCAATCATCACTTTGTCGATTGAACCAATCTTTTTCGCTGTAATATACTCCACCTATAGACTCGATGATTTTTTTCATGTAGGGTTCGCCTGGATCAAAGTCTCTGCCGTATAACGCAATCGAACCGCCGTATTTTTTCTTTGCTTGTGTATGGGAATAAATTCCTTTTAGATCTTCTATTTTATGGTTGGTTAGCGGAACGTTATATACATTGGTTAGCTCTTTGACAAGTCTCGTGACTTTTTCTGTTTGCCGCTCATTTGCTAGAAGCTCTTCCATGTTTTTTCCTACGATTTCGATTTGAATACAATTCTGATTTGTTCCAGTAGCTGCTTGAGCCATATCATCCAGATAGTCTAGTAGCTGATAGGCTTTGCCATCTTTATCGACCATGATCGTTGCCATCAATTTTCTTCTCTCTAAAGTCTCTTGGGAAACTACAAAACTAGAAATTGCTGTATAATGTAAAACTATACATTCAGGTTTTATTTTTTGTTTGAATACATATTTTAATCGAAAACTTTCAGGGGTAAATCCTCGTTCGTCTCTTTCTAATTCTTGGAGTTGGATTTTTGTTGGTTCGGTAATTCCTCTGCCTCTATCAAAATCAGGTTCGGGAACTAATTTGTCTTTTTTTTCTCTTCTTAAAATCCAATCTCTTTCAAATCGTCCTTCCCAGTTTTCTTCTGCAAAATACTTACCGTCAAATTTAGAAAAAATTTCTTTGAGTATCTTTTCACTACCACATTCTTTTAAATCTACAAAATTTCCAAATTTTTTCTTCGCTTGTATATGTGTAAATACACCTAACTTAGAGTTTATATTTTGATTGGTAAAAGGAATATCCAAATCTTGAGAAAGTTTTTTTAAAAGTTTACCAGTAGACAAGATTTGTTTGGAATTTTGCAAAATAGAATCTTCCGTACCTTCTACGGCAATATGTAGACTAACCTCGTCCATTTTGGGAACTGCTTTTAATACAGGATACGGAGCATTAGCCCAACCATAATAATTACCATCTTTTCCCACAAGAAAATGAATCATAAAACCAGAAGACAAAGAACTCTTAAAGTATTCTTCTTTGGTGAGACTGTCAGTATGGTGTAAAATCAAGGAGCTAATTTCATTAGTCCTTTGGCGTGCAGTTATTTTTTGAATAATTTCTTTTTCTTCGATAAAATCTTGAAAATTGATTATTGGAAATTCTAATCGATAAGAATTAGCGCGAGCCTGCCTTGTCTCACAAAGACAGGACAGGCAAATTAGAAATACTAAAAAGAATTTAGTTTGGGAAAAATTAAATTCCCTTAGCTTTTGCAAGTTGTAAAATAGATTGTACAATTTGATCTTGTGATAAATACTCACAGTTGTAACTAACGTCAAAAATATTCTCACCTAAACTTTCTCCTGCAAAATAATTACGGAGAAAAAGACGCTCTTGGTCAACGATACCAATTCGACCCATTGCTTCAGCGTCTGAACTTAGATTCTCCAACTTTTTGACTCTTCCCACTCTCCAAGATGGATTTGCATGAAGATGAACGTGAAGAGATTTTTCAATATCTCTTGAAAGCACAGCACCACCGCGTCCAAGAATCACAACATTTCCATGTAGCGCAACTGTTCTCAGAATACGCGCAATGGTTTTTTTGATTTTGATGTCGCTAGGTAGGTGAATGTCGGAAAATGCAAGAAACAGTTCTTCAAAAATTCCTTTCGGTTTACTTTTGGCAATCCTTTCAATCAAGTGTGCTGGAATCTCAAACTCTTCTGCTGCTTGGTTGATGATTTGTTTGTCGATAACTGTCCAGTCCGTATTTTTAGAGGCAGCTAGAGCCTTGGAAATTTCATTTGCAATTGGAATTCCGGGACAACCATATTCTCTGGAAATAGTAATCACTCGAGGCTCGTTCATTGCACTCATAGCATTTTCGGAGTTTATTTTTTCTTTGATATAATCTAATATTGGATTTCTTGGCATTCTAGCACCTTTTCTTTGTTTTGTTATTCAATAGTATTACTGAATAAACCATATATAGATTTACAATTTTTTTATAAAATCTTGTCTATGACATTTCTCATCATCCTAAAAAATTTCTAAAAATTACACAGTAACGCTGGCATTTGTTACAACTACGAAATCGCTCTTTTAAGTTTCGATTCGACTGAATTTCTATCTATTTCATTTTTATCAAAAATAGAATTTCATAGAGGGACACTATGCTACAAAAAATTTCAGACCAAGACCTAAGAGACACAGTTTTAGATTACCAAAAAAATAAATGTATCGAAAAGTTTCGCAGCCACGCAGGACTTTGGATCATGGAAAATGCAAGGCTTCGCTACAAACTAGAAGAAGACGAACTTTCCGAGTTGTTCATTACATTTTATATGAGAGCAGAAAAATGTATCGAGTTTTTTATTCGAAAGGATTATACTGATTTACCTTCCTTTTTAAGTGTATATGCAAAACATATGGCATTAAACATTCTCAGAAAAAGAAGACAACAATTCACGGAAGAATATCTACAACTCTGGCAAGAAGAAAGGATTAACAAAGACACAGAAGAATTAATCCATCATAGCCCGACTTATAAAATCCAAGATTGTTTGCAAGACATTAGCTCAATGGGGCGAATCATCATTTGCCTACGTTTCAATCTAAAAATGTCGGAGGATGATTTGCGAATTTTATACAAATGTCTAAAAAAGCAAAACAAACCCCTTGCCAATTTCCAAAGAGAATACGAAAATAGAATTTTACAACAAAAAGAAAAAAGGGAAAACCTGATTCTAAATTTGAATAATTGTAATCGAAAGATTTATAATTCTTCTAGCAGCTACCCCCTATTAGCCAAAAAACGAAAAAAGAAACTTCTGAATCGTTTGCAAAATACTCATATCATTTATTCCATCAAAGAAATGAGTTTGCTTTTCTCTATGTCACGCCACCAAACAGGAAGACTCTACCGAAGTTCAATGGAAATCATTAAAGAGAAACTATCTAAAAATGAAACGTTTATCTTCAAAGAACAACTCGCAGCTTAGTTAAGAGAAACTGATTACCACCAATCGCTATCGCTAACACCGATCAATGCTGTACAATTAAGGAT
>DDBL01000002.1 GCA_002333425.1 Leptospiraceae bacterium UBA2033 | reverse complement strand
CCGAACCATCAAAATCAATTTCATCTAAATCCACACCGGAATCTTTAAGCTGATTTAAAAGTGGAAGAGAAAGTTGATTTGCCCTTATCCCCTCTAATTGAAATCCTGTCCTTGCATGATAGGTTTTAAAATTGACAAGATTTTTATCTTTCACAGCCTCTTCAAATGAATAATAAAAGGTAGGATTCCCATCTTCGCATTCAAATAATTGAAATGTATTGTGGTCAATATAGTCAGTCGGTGTTGCCGTTAGCCCCAATAGAATCGAATCAAATCTTTCAAAGATTCCTTTATAACGATTGTAAATTGACCTGTGACTTTCATCGGCAACAATCAAATCATAATACCCAGCGGATAATTGAGTGTAAACTTGCATCATACTCGGATAAGTTGCAACATGAATTCTAGACCCATGAGAAATTTCACCAGACTCGATCTTAGAAATACTTTCATTAGGAAGATGCTCTTTAATTGCGCCTATCGCTTGTTTTACTAATTCACGTCTATCAGCTAAGAATAATATNNATTCCTTCTGTGACTTTTCGGATTGCTTCTTTCTGATAACTTCTACCTGCAATAGATTCATTGATGGTAACTTTCGAAAGCGGGATAGAATATTCTCTTTGGTGTAGCATTCTTTCCAAGTCTTCCCTTGAATAGAAACCATTTACTTTCCTTTCCGGTCCTCTACCTCTATCCCAAAATAAAATATCAATCCCATTCGTTAGAAAAATAGAGTTGTTGCAAAATAAGAAATAGTCTAAAAAAAAGCTTGTACAAAAACAATAGAATTATTTATTTTCTGTATGAAGAATATAGAAAAGATATTAAAAAAGAAACGACTTTGTCAGGCGTTGACCGGAGTGGCGCCGGAAAAGATTTATGAGAGCCTTCCATATTTTGAAATTGAACTAGAAAAGCATGATAAGAAGGAAAATAAATCATCGAAAGGAAGAAAAACTGAACTAACAAATTCTTTAGAAAAATTATTTTTCATTCTATACTATGTAAAATGCTATCCAACATTCGATGAAGCTGGTTTTTTCTTTGGTGTCGATAAAGGAACTGCAAATCGGTGGGTTCATAAGTATTCGAAGATACTAGAGTCTACGTTGAAAGAAATGATGCTATTACCTGCACGAAAGCCAAAAAAGATTGTTAATAAATTGAAAAAGATGAAAAAAAATAATGAAGAAATTTTTATTGATGGAACTGAAAGACCCAGAAGAAGACCGAAAAACAAGGATATTCAGAAGGAGAACTATTCAGGAAAAAAGAAACGACATACAGTTAAAAATTTGGTTATTACGAATAGAAAAAAAGAAATCTTATATTTATCTAACACAGTGCAAGGCTCAATGCATGATTTCACATTGATGAAGGAAACAGTAGTCAAAAAATATCTTCCTTCCGAAATGAAAGTTTATGTTGATACTGGATTTCTAGGCTTCCAAAAACTAAGCCCTGATCTAAATATCTTTATGCCTAAAAAGAAACCTAAATCTAGAAATCTTTTTCAATACGAAAAAAATCAGAATAGAAAAATTTCAAAACTCAGAATTCTTGTTGAACATGCGATAGGCGGCATAAAAAGACTTCGTGGTGTCACTGATGTATTTAGAAATATAAAGAAGGGATTCTCTGATTTAATAATGAGTATATGTTGCGGATTATGGAATTTAAACTTGAAAAAAATCTAAATTAGAATAAAATCGAATTTTGCAACAACTCTATTCATCCAAGCAACTATTTACTATTATCCTTTATACAAAAAACTACTTGTCAAATATATATGTATAAAATTTCTTATTATTATGCGCTCTAGTCTAAATAAATTCGATACGAATCCGGAAATACAAACGCCATTATCCCCAAAACAAAATCCGAGAAATAACTCTTTCCTCATTGGAATTATCGTATTGATAGTTATCTCGATTTCTATTTTAACAATCTTGAACTATGATCCGAGTAATCCGAATGCAGAAAAAGATTTGACTCTGCTGCATGAGAGATATACAAAGGGAGAGTTACTAGATAAAAAAGAATTCGCGCTTTATTGTTTGCTTTTGGAGAAAGTTTGGAAGAAGCATTTACTTGCTTGTTATTGTCCTAAGGGAGTTGTAAATGAGACACCAGGCATTGATTGGACGAATCCGCCTAATTCTCCTGAAAAATTAGGAAGCGAGTGGATCGAAGTAACAAATGAAAACGCAAAAGAAAAATCTTTGCGTAGAGAATTTCAGAATAGGAATACGAAAGAGAAAATAGTTTTTGATATTGGATTTGGTTTAAATGACTATACGCAAGAAAATCATTGGCATAGATACAACTCGGATTCGCAAACTGATAGAGATCGTTATCTAGATATGTGTGGCGAGAAAGTTGGCAAGACTAGTCCAAAATCTCATATAAAAATAAGGAATTTAACTCATGAATAACGAAACTAGAGAAGCAATTAAAAATATTTATTTTCATGATTTAACTATTTCCAATTTAGATATGGATTTCAAAAATCAAAAATTGATCCTTGTATTTGACGAATACGATGAATTAGCCGACGCTTATTTTCCAATGACAGTTGTTTTTGAAAGAGTAAGTCAATTTTTATTGGATTATCCAGAGCAAGTCAACTTTGAACTTGAAACAATATTAAAGGCTGAGTTTAAGGAATTAGAAAACAAAAATGTTGCGGAGTTTCTATTTAGTATGGGATTTGCCAAACCAGTATGTAAACTTACTATAGAGTTTAATTCAGTTACAGTCAAACGCACCTTATCCGATACAGCAATCCAATTTAAAAAAGCAAATCTTGAAACACGATTTGATAAAATGGAATGGTTCGAAAAAAATAATCTTCCTGTGCCTGAATGGGTGTAGTAAAATCAAATATGTGTTTGTGGGTGATATCCGTTTGCCGCTCAGGAATCAGGAATTAAGTAACAATACGCATTCGTAAAATAGAGTAGGTGGGCATTACCTAAAAAAAGAGACAGGTCTCATACAGCGATAGCGTGTCTCTACTATGATCCGGGCAATCTCAATTAGATTGATTGCTAAACCAAAATAAAAGACTTGCTTGATTTATAAATTAGAAATAAAATAGAATTATGGAACTTACATTACGAATACCGCAAGAAGTATGGATGGCACTTAAATTACCAGACAACGATATGGAGAATGTTTTACTTTTAGAATTATCTATATCGTTATATGAAAGAAAAATATTATCCTTTGGTAAATCAAGGGAACTATCAGGTCTATCGAAATGGCAATTTCATGAAGAGTTAGGAAAGCGCAAAATTGAGCGTCATTATGATTTAGTCGCCTTTGACGAAGATTTAAAGTATGGACTCAGTTAAAGTCGTTAGTCATTCCTCTCCACTTACGTTCATACTTTCATTGACACTATTTTGTGTGATTTAATTTAAAAATTATGAATGAGAAAAACAGCGTCTTGTTTCTTTAGAGATTAATCTCCATTTACCCCTAAGAAACCAAGCATAGAGTCTCGCTATTCACAGAATTTCATAGTTGACAGTGAAATTGGATTTAAAAAACTCTTATTATGAATTATATAAAAACCAATACAAAGAAAACTTTACTCGTAAGCATTTTTATTCTAAGCTTAGTATTTATCTGGATACTTCCAATAGCGGCTAATGACGTATTATACGGAACTGTGGCCAAAGTAAAATACTTAATGGGAGATTATCCAAGGGAAAATAATCTAAAAGTCTTTACAAATAAAATTGAAAAGAATACGCATACGCTGCGCGAAGATACGATTGTTGCTTTGAACAAAATGATAGAAGCTTATGATCGCGATAGAGAAGGAAAGAGTAAGCAGCATATTTTTATCGTATCGGCACATCGTAGTTATGCAGATCAAAAAAGTATTTGGGA
>DDBL01000097.1:11908-154677 GCA_002333425.1 Leptospiraceae bacterium UBA2033 | reverse complement strand
GGTCAGTGGGACTTGGACAATTGGTTACGATACAGTAGCCTCTCCTACGTTTAGTCCATCGGCTGGAACTTACAATACAGATCAGACTGTTACGATTGTAACTACAACAAGTGGGGCTACTATTTATTATACGACGGATAGCTCAACACCTACAACTTCATCGACACAATACACAAATGCGATTTCTGTAGCGGGAAATGGAACTAATATAACGGTTAAAGCGATTGCGGTTAAAAGTGGAATGGCGAATAGTGTCGAGGTTAGTGGGACTTGGGTGATTGATACAACGATTCCTACTGTAAATATTACAGCACCAACGATTCCTTACGTGAGTGCGAATACGGGAGCGATTAATACTAAGGATATGAACTGGTCAGTTAATCGAAATGGAACATATTCTATAAGAGCGGGAGGAGTAGATTGCAATTCGGGAACGGTGATTAATAGTGGTTCTGCGGTGGCAAGTGTAAACAATACTTTTACAGTAAATGCTTCTTCGTTGAGTGTGGGAACAGATACAATTCGGTTTTGTGTAACAGATTCTATCTCTAGTTTTATAGGTTCAAATACGATAACGATAACCAGAGACGACACTGCACCGATTGTTACGGCAATACCGGCAAGTCAATCTTCAGCAACAACAATCAACGTTAATCTTTCCTGTAATGACTCTTCTTCGGGCTGTGACGTGATTGCCTATTCATCTACTGGAACTGACCCTGCGATTACAGGCACAACAGGAACTATAACCTCTGGGACTCAATATACTGGACAGCTTACGCCGGCGGATAATACGGTTACGACTTACAAATATCTAGCCCGTGATAAGGCAGGAAATGTTTCAACTGTACAAAGTTCAACCTATACAATAGATACCAGTGTAGCAACCGTGACAATCAATTCCGTAAGTCCCAGCACAACGATTGACGGTGCAACAAATCCCCAAATCAACTGGCAAGCCAATGAAGCAGGAACGTATACCGTAAGAATTGGAGGCACAAACTGCACCGACGGGACATTAGCCACTGGAACCAACGTAACCGGAAATAACCTCGCAACTACTTCTATCGCTACAACCTTGAATAATAGCAGTTTGGCGAGTGGCTCGAATACGGTAAGGGTTTGTGTGCAGAATCTTGTTGGGAATTATGGGTATAATACGCAGGGGGTTACAAAAGACAATGTAGCACCAGTAGCCGGAAATTCGGGAACTATCACCACAGCAAGTGTAACTTCTACTTCATTGACTTTGAATTGGACAAAAGCAACTGATATCTATACCGCACAATCAAACCTACAATACAAAGTCATGATGTCAACGTCCAGTAATATTAACACTGTTACAGATGCGCAAACGACAGGCGGAGGAAGGATCGTTGTTCAAGATTGGACTGCAAACATAAATACAAAAAGTGTTTCTACCCCCGTTGTGCTTACTGCTGGTTATACGTATTGGTTTAATGTACTTGTAAAAGACAGTGTGGGGAATATTGGATTGTATTCGGTAAAGAGTCAGACAATACCTGTCACATATACTATTGGTGGAACCATTTCTGGGCTAACAGCAAACGGATTGGTATTGCAAAATAATGGGGGGGATAATCTGTCTAAGTCTTCTGGTTCAGCCAGTTTTACATTTGGCACAGTTCTAAGTCCTGGTGCTACTTATTCAGTGACTGTTCTTACACAGCCCACTGGACTCGGATGTACTGTAACAAATGGAAGCGGAACGGCAAATTCTAATGTGGCTAATGTTGTTATAACCTGTTTTACATCAACACCAGAAGTTTATACTTGGGGAACTTTTACGGATAATTTTGATGGAACTGTGCGATTATCAAATTATTATTTAACTTGGATGAAATGTTCTCAAGGGCAAACTTGGAATTCATTAACAAATAATTGTGATGGAGCTGCTCAATCCTTTCAGTATTGTCCCTATAACACAAATGCTTGCGAGATGGGACTTCTTGGACCATCGGCAATTTCTTGTGAAGAACTGATCTTTGCTAATCGAACAGATTGGAGAGTTCCTACAATAGATGAGTTGAGAGCAATAATTCATTGCAATGATCGAACAATGCCATATATTAATTCAAGTTGCTCTAGCTTTACATCACCAACTGTAAATGGACTCTTTCCGAACACACCTGCTAGCTATTATTGGTCATCATCGGGTTACGGTGATTTTGCGGCTTTGTATGCCTATTTTGCTAATGGCGATGTGTGGCAAACGTCTAGGACTAATTTTTTTCATGTCCGTTGTGCTCGCACCGGAAATTAGGCTAACACAAAGTATGCGATGCACCTTAGTCTGAACTTCTACTCTGAAATCATGGTAATCCCAAAATCCTGAAAATCATAGTTAAGACAGAGTTTTTTTCGCTTGCAAATAAGGAAAATAATAGTATCTTGAGAACAAAAGTAACAATTAGGAGATGGGTATGGAAACTTATAACAAAATCCCTGCTTATAGAATTATGACTACGGTTTCTTCTGAAGGGATGATTCATCTCCCATTGGATTTGATTGAGCTGTACAATCATACTGTAGAGATATTGGTTATTGAAAAAAAAGCAAAACCATTGAAAGGCAAACTTCATTTTCCCACATACAAGTGCAAAGGAAAAATAAAAGAATTTACTAGAGAAGAAATATATGGAACAAGACTTTAAAGTCTTTATTGATACGAATATTCTTGTCCATTCTACACTCGAGGACTTTGAACCAGAAAAAAATAAAGAGACATTGCTATTATTAGAAAGGTTGTACTTAGAAAAATTTGAAGTTTTCATATCGACCCAAACATTAAGAGAGTTTTATGCTGTCGTAACAAGTTCAAAATTCTTGGTAAATGCCCTTAGTCCTAAAAGTGCCACAAAACAGATTAAGTTTTTTCTCACAACTTTCACAGTATTACCTGTGTCCATCTCGGAAACCTTACAATTAAATGAGCTATGCACCGAGTACAAAATTATAGGACAAAAAATTCATGATACAAATATCGTTGCCACCATGCTTGCAAGTGGAGTTAAAAGGTTAATAACGTACAACAAAAAAGATTTTGTCCAATTTAAAGAAATAATCGTTCTACTACCAAACGAATTTATGGTAGACATCGCAAAATAGCTTCCGTTAGTTTTTATGTCCTTTGTGTTCGTTGACCGTAATCCCAAACCCTCGGTATGGCTTTGGACTACTGTCCGAGCAAGGCTCAATGCTGTCAAGTTAAGAAGAAAAAGATAAACCACAAAGAACACTAAGAGAAAAGCACACAAAGATCACAAAGAAAATCATAAACTTTGTGCNNTTGTGAAAACCCTTGTGTCCTTTGTGTTAAAAAAATCCTTAATTGTACAGCATTGAGCAAGGCTACTCATATTAAATGGGCTAATCAAAAGTATGCGATGCACCTTAGTCTGAAAAGTGATGCTTCGATACGCTAGCTCGGATGTTGCTACTCAGCACAAGTTCTTATGATTTTTGTGATTGGGATGATTTTGTTCAAAGTAAAATTTATTCTATTCCGAAATCATGGAAATCATCTTAATCCCATAAATCACAGTTCAGACAAGGGTAGAAGGATAAAGTCTTGTATTTGAAAAGTATGGTTGTTTTTCCAATTTTTATTTCTTGACATTACTTATCATTTAGAGAAGTATTGTCATGTGATTCTAAGTTTTAAAGATCGTGATACTGAGCGAGTCTTTCTGGGAGAATACTCAAAAAAACTTCCAAGAGAATTGCATAAAAAAGCATTGACTAAACTTCTTGCGATTCATGCAAGTAATGAGATAGAAGAGCTGAAAATACCACCTTCAAATAGGTTACACAAATTAGAAGGAGATAGAAAAAATCAGTGGAGTATTTCTATTAATGATAAATACCGAGTTTGCTTTTATTTCAGAGACGGAAATGCAAACGAAGTTGAAATTACAGACTACCACTAGGAGAAAAAATATGAAAACCTTTTTTAATGTTCATCCGGGCGAAGTTTTGAAAGAGTATTTAGAAGAATTAAATATATCAGCTTATCAGCTATCAAAATCGATTGGAATTTCTCAATCCTATTTCAGTGAGCTTTTTAAAAAAAAGAAAAATGTTACTGCACGAACCTCCATTTTATTAGGAAAGTTTTTTAATCTAAACGATGAATATTGGTTAAAAATACAAAATCATTATGATGTAATAGAAGAAAAAAGAAAACTGAAAAGTAAACTTAAAACAGTAAAACCTTGGAGAGAAAAAAAAGCTGCTTGAAATAGAAGTAGTTTACCAAAGAACTCTTCCTAATATCTCCGTTGTGTTCGTTGACCGTGATAAACTCCGATATGGCATATCTTGTTCTACCGTCTTAAGGTGAGGTTACTCGTATTAGCCAGTCGGTCTAATTGTAGGATAACACAAAGTATGCGATGAATCTTCTGTCTGAAATAAGATTTGTCGGCATCTCGATACGATTTTCGCATTAGTTACTGAGAGTCTGCCTTTGGCAGTTATTTTCAGTAGAATGCGAAAATCACACATTCGATAAACTCAGTGCACCGCTCGATGACCGGACTCTTTCGTGTCGACTTATCTTTCTTTGCCTTCTCCGAGAAAATCTCTCTTACCCTACAAATGTAAAAGTCTGACAATGCGAAAGCGTTCGGTCATCGAGTGAAATTTATTGCATCTTCACGCAATAAATTTTGTATCGAGATGCCGACAAAAACAAAAAAGTCCCACTACTCCAAAATCCTGCCAATCCCAAAATCCTGCTAATCCTAGTCCAGAAAGAGGCTTGACAAAAACTAAGAAGGGATTGTATACTCAAAGAAGAGTTGGGAGAAAACGATGAGTCTTTTAATTTCTGATGAAATAATCAATCTAACCAATTATACAGAGAAAGAGTTTAAGTTAGAAATCGCAATTCTATTCTATCAAAAAAAAAGATTTTCCTTGGGGCAAGCTGCAAAATTTTCAGGGATTGTAAAGTTTCAATTCCAAAAGGAACTTGCTGATAGAAAAATTCCACTTAATTATGATAGTAACGAGTTAAAGCAAGACATTCAAACTTTAAAAACTCTTTTTGCCTCATGATTGTTGTTAGTGACTCTTCGCCCATTATCAATCTTGCTTGCATAAATAAGCTTCATTTGCTACCTGCAATTTTTAATGAAGTCTAGCAATTGAATTAGGTGCTGACATTTTACTTATTGACGAATTCAAAGGAAGGACTATCGCTAGACAAAAAAGAATTCCTGTTCTTGGGTTACTAGGTATTTTCCTTGAAGCAAAAAAGAGAAATCTAATTGAAAATGTTAAACACGAAATGGATAAACTCATTACTGAAGCAAACTTTTGGATAAGTTCAGAATTATATCAAGAAATATTAAATTCTGCAAACGAAAACTAAAATCATCCTACCATTTTTTCTACTTAATTTTGGCTAATCAAAAGTATGCGATGCACCTTAGTCTGAACTTCTACTCTGAAATCATGGTAATCATCTTAATCATACAAATCAAAGTTCAGACAATGTTATAATACAGGTATAGGTAGAAATAAGTAGGAAATGGTTCAAAAGAAAATCTTGACTTTTAAAAAGAGTCAATCAAGGTATGATTATGGGAACATCTATAATTTTTAAAACCTATCAGTCTTTGCCAAAATCTGCGCAACAAGAAGCAGATGATTTTATTCAATTTTTATATTCTAAATATACGAATAAAAAAAAGACAAAACCAATGCAGAAAAGTATTAGAAAAAGCCCATTAATAAATGCTTTTAAAGACCATAAGGAAAAGGAAGACAGTGTTTCATATGTTAAGGAACTTAGGAAAAAACATTGGTGATAATGAACCATATCCTAATCGACACTGATATTTTAATTGATGTTACAAGAAAAAAAGAATCTGCAATTGTATTTTTAGAAAACCTAGAAAAAGATTATATTCTTTCAATTAGTTATATTACCAGAATGGAATTATTAGTAGGATGTAAAAATAAGTTAGAGCAAGAAAAAATTCTTAAAGCAATGTCCGATTTTGCAATTTTTGACATCAATAATAAGACAACAATAATTGCAGAGCAATTATTGATTAGCCACCATTTATCTCATGGTCTTTTAATTCCAGATTCAATTATTGCTGCAACTGCAATAGAAGCCAATATTACATTGTGCTCAAAAAATTATAAAGATTTTCAATTTATAAAAGAACTTTCTTTTATTCCGTATAAGGAGAAGCAGTAATCTTTTTGATTTCTATCTCAAATAAACTTCAAAGAAAAACAGCTTACTCTAAAAAATGGAAGCAATCTCCTCTACAATACTTTTACCAATTAGGAAAGTCAAAGCATGAAAAAAACAGTAATAGTAGACGGACTTAGAACACCTTTTGGAAAATACAAAGGTGCATTAAAAAACATTCGACCGGATGATCTGGCGGCTATCGTTATCCAAAACTTGGTTGAGAGAAATAAGATTTCGTCTATGGCTATTGACGATGTAATTCTCGGTTGTGTGAATCAAGCTGGAGAGGATAATCGAAATGTGGCGCGAATGTCACTTCTCTTGGCTGGTCTATCAGAAGAAATTTCGGGGGTAACGGTAAATCGCCTCTGTGGATCTGGACTTGAGGCAGTGAACCAGGCTACGATGCAAATTGAAACCGGTCGGGCAAACTTGGTAGTTGCAGGTGGAGTAGAGAGTATGACTCGCTCTCCTTTGGTAATGCTTAAACCGGAGTTTGGATTTAGCAGGGGCAATCATACATTAGCCGATTCCACACTTGGTTGGAGATTTGTAAATCCTAGAATGAACCAACTTTATCCAGTGGTTAGTCTTGGTGAATCAGCAGAGATTATGGCGGATAAGTTTCATATATCAAGAAATGATCAAGATTTATTTTCCTATGAGAGTCATCGAAAAGCGGCTAATGCGGAGTTGACTGGACTTTTTGAAAAAGAAATTATTCCAGTTTACGAGATGAACTCCGAAAAAATTCTACTCGATAAAGATGAGCATGTGAGAAAAGAAACTACATTAGAAATACTTGCAGGTCTCCCACCAGCGTTTAAAAAACATGGGACTGTGACTGCGGGAAATTCTTCTGGTATCAATGACGGAGCCTGTGTACTTCTAATCATGGAAGAAGAGTTTGCGATTCAAAACGGTTACACTCCATTAGCCGAAATAGTTACCTCAGCGGTTGTTGGAGTGCATCCTTCTTTACTTGGGACAGGTCCAATTCCTTCTTCCTTGAAAGCATTACAAAGAGCTGGACTTAGAAAAGAAGACATAGATCTTTGGGAAATTTCGGAAGCGTTTGCATCAATGACACTTAGTACAGTCAAAGAGCTGAACTTAGATCTAGAAAAAGTCAATGTGAATGGTGGAGGAATTTCTATCGGACATCCACTGGGTGCAAGTGGTGCCCGTATGATTTTAAGTCTTGTTCATGAGCTAAGAAGGCGTAACCTCGAATACGGACTTGTCACTATGTGTATCGGTGTAGGGCAGGGTATCGCGACTATTGTTAAAACTTACCGTTAATTCATTGGAATTATTGTGATTGTCATTCCCGAAATTTTCAATCGGGAATCTTTAGTTCTAAGTAGGTTTTTATTTTACTTGAGATCCCCGATAAGAGATCCGCCCTTCGCTCCAAGAATTCGCGACCGACGCCTTCGCATGGGGATGACGATACGGATAATGTTCCTATACCGAATTTACGTTAATAAACGACTAGTTTCATTTTCTCTTTAAACTTTGGATTTAATTTCTCTTCTGACTTTTTAGGAAAGGTAAGAGTGTTTGGGTCTCCATCACTTACATAAGAGTCGGGGGATTCAGAATACTTTTGGATCATTTTTTCGATATTGTCTTTGAAAGCTTGGGCGCGTCTTACATGAAGCGGATCAAATTCTTTGTCATAGGGAGAGAAACTAGGTCGATTGGAATAATCAAATATCAAATTGTGTTTGTATTCGATTCCTTTGTGTTTACCACTTAGCAGCTTATGCTCGTAATCCTTAGGTGGATAAATTCCAAACGGCATAGCGAGTGACGTCATTTTATAATCCGGAAGATATTTATTCAAAAGTTTTTGGCTTTCTACAATTTGTTCTTCGATTTTATCTTTGTATTTTTTTAAGTTTGCGTGCCAGAGTGTATGGTTTTGGATTTCGTAGTTGTTCTTTACGAGAAATTCTAATTTTTTAGATGTAAGTTTTTCTTGTCCGAAAAGATTGTTTGGGTGTTTGGCTCCGGGGAGAATAAAAAAAGTTGCACTTAATGGAAAGTCAGGATTTTTCTTTTTGAATTCTTCCATAATTCCAACAGCACAATCGGGAGAGATATTTCCTTTTTCGTCCATATCGAATTGGCTTTGCGAAGAGTCATCTAGAGTAATGAATACTGGGCGTTTGCCTCTAGGGATATTCAAATTTCGATTTTCTAAGTCGGAAATTTTCAGAGGATGGTAGTTTCCTTTTTTTAGAAGGGCAAGATCGTCCTTCATTCCTTGGATGGTTCTTGTGTAGGCGGTGTCTTTATCTCCAATCACATGATACGTGATAATTAAAAATTTTCCAAGTTCATTCGGTTGCGACTCTGAATAGATTGCTAGGGTAAATAGAGAAATTAAAATATAGAGTGTAAATATTTTTTTAAACATGAATCCATTTTTTGTAGAAAGGCTTTGCCGAAAATCGAAAAAAATCAAAACTTTCGCCACAGAGGTTCGCTATCGCTAAAGACACTATAACCTTACCCATATCTTTTTGCTCTAAGTGAAATATTCAAAGATTACCACCGATGGACACAGAGAGCACCGATAAAAAATACGATATTAATAATCGTGATTTGGTATGAATCCATATCGTTTTTTTATCGTTCTTTTATCAGTGTTAATCGGTGGTAATCAGTTTCTTATTATTTAGCGTAAGCGCGCCTCTGTGGCAAATCACATTGTATATTTTGTATTAGTTCAGGAAATCAATTTGCCATAAATCTATTAGATTTATCTAATGCAAGAAAAGGATATTATGATGAACGAACCATTAAACCATACTGTAAAAGATATAAACGGAAACCAAGTTGATTTGAATCAATACAAGGGTAACACTACACTTATCGTGAATGTGGCTTCTAAATGTGGACTTACTCCTCAATATAAGGGATTGCAAGAACTCTATGATAAGTATAAAGATAGAAATTTTACTATACTAGGATTTCCTGCAAATGATTTTATGGGTCAAGAACCAGGAACAGAGGAAGACATTAAACAATTTTGTGATCTTAATTACAAAGTAACTTTTCCTATGTTTGCTAAAATGAAAGTGAAAAAAGGAGATGGTCAGTCTGATTTCTATAAATACTTAACCTCTAAAGAAACTAATCCAGGTTTTGAAGGCGAAATCGAATGGAATTTCCAAAAATTTCTAGTGGATAAGACTGGTAAGACGGTAAAACGTTATTCTCCAAAGACTACTCCAGAAGAAATCGCAAAAGAACTAGAAAAATTTTTATAAATTAGTAAATGTTTAAACAAGAATTTATGTTCTCTCCCACGCCTTACAGGCGAAAGCAGGTAATCGCTGTTAGCCTACTTTTTGTTTCTAGTTTATCCCTGATTCTTTTGGAGTCAGGGGTTTTTCTTACTGGGCACGAATCTATTCGACAAGTTTTGATTCATGGTTTTGAGGGAGGTTTTGTCGGGGGACTTTGTGATTGGTTTGCTGTATGGAAAACATACAATGCAATCGAAAATGATAGTTTGACTGTAGCCGATGAAATTGGGCAGTGGGTTGCTTCTGATTTACTCGATCAAAATACTTTAAAAGAACAAATCAATGAAGTGCTCGATAGTCCAGAAACAAACGAGCAGATTTATAAATTACTCGATACCTATTTTGATAACAGAGAAAATACAAAAAAGATTTTAGAAAATTTTTGGAGTAAAATTGAAAACTCTGTTGTTGAATACATTGTGAACTATAATTTTTCTTTAGGAGAGATGTCTCTTATTACAAATGCATCAAGAGATCAAATCATCACTCACACAATCAAAATTTGTGTCGGAGATACACTTACCAAAATTTCAGAAGAAGAAAAATTTAAAGAATTTATTGCGAAGATAATAAACCAACAGAGTGTGATGACAAAATTTGTTACCCTGTTTATCAATATACCAAACATCATAAAACAATACGGAGAAAAATTGAAATCGGGCGAGGGAACGTTTTCCGAAAATGAACAATTCCTTGATGAGATAGTGACAATCGTATCTATGAGTGCTGACAAATATATTTTGTCATGGCAATCACTTAGCACAGAACAAAAAACTGTTGCAGTGCAGGCACTTATTGCACAGTTACGCGAAACGTCTTTAGAAATTGCTTCTAAATATATCCTTTTGCACAAAAATAATATAAAGGCATCTAAAACACTACGAAATTATATGCCCGTGCGCGAGTTTTTTGAGTTTTTAGAGGACAAAATAGACGATCAAGTATCGAAATTTATCGGAAACAAAATTTCAGAGCGTTTAAAGAGCCAAGACCCAAAAGATTTTAGAGTAAATATTGAATGGAAAACACGAAATATTCTAGAAAATATTAGAATCAATGGAACTTTACTTGGATTTATTCTAGGTCTAGTAATTGCAGGGATAAAAATTACATTCTAGTTTATTTTTTTTAATAAGTTTCAAAAAAATATGATAATGACTTGCCAAAATTTTTTAAATTATAGAGCGTCAATTTTGAGATACAAAAATATGTATCTTTTAAGCCTTTAATCTTATATTTTTTGAATGTATTATTGGCATATTTTAAAAATATTAAAATTTATTAAAGGGTATTAGCCGGAGGTAAAAAATGGCAGATTTAGAAAAAATTAAAGCGATCATCGTTGAGCAACTCGGAGTAGACGAGACTGAAGTAACACCAGAAGCACACTTTATTGATGATCTCGGTGCAGATTCACTCGATACAGTGGAACTAGTTATGGCATTAGAAGAAGAATTCGGAATCGAAATCTCTGATGAAGATGCTGAAAAGATTCAGACTGTTGGTGATGTTGCAAAATACATCGACAAAGCTAAATCTTAATCAGATTTTAACTTTTTTTAATATGAGATTAGTAAGAAATTGCTAGTCTCGTATTAAATTTATTTTTCCTTTTGATACAAAAACCACAAGAAAATTCAGCTCACCTCAAAAATCTTACACCAGATAGAATCAAAGACCTAAAGGATTTGATTAAAAAAATCAAAATCCCTTTTCATGATCTCAGTTTATTAAATTCTGCATTTACTCATAAATCATTTCTAAACGAAACTACTTTAGCTTATGCCGACAATGAACGGTTGGAGTTTTTGGGAGATTCTGTTTTAAGTTTGGTTGTGAGTAGTTATTTGTACAAAAAATTTCCTACACATTCAGAAGGTCGTTTATCAAAGATCAAATCTAGGGTAGTGTCTGGAGTGGCTCTTTCCAAAATTGCAATTTCTTTAGATTTGAGTCACTATTTACTTTTAGGGAAAGGGGAGAGGGCTAGTGGGGGAGCGACTAATCGCAGTAATCTGGAAAATCTTCTGGAAGCTCTCATTGGAGCCATTTATCTAGAAAATGGAATTTCTGCTGTGGCTGATTTTATTTTGCCGCATATAGAAGGTATTTTAGAAAATGAAATACATACTTACAAAGACTTTCAGACTGCTCTCCAAGAATTTTGTCAGAAGAAATTTAAAATTTTGCCTGAGTATCAAATACTTTCAGAGGATGGACCAGATCATAGTAAAGTATTCAAAGTGTTGGTCAAAATAAAAAATGTTGGTGAGAAAATTGGCACTGGAAACAGTAAACAAAAAGCGCGACAAGATGCTGCGAGCAAAATGCTCAAGTCAATGAAGATTCGTTTGAAGTCAGACTAAATACTTTGCCACGGAGTCACAGAGGCACGGAGAGTAATATGAATGTAAATTTACTAATTAAATTTTGGCTACTAATAGTTTTTCAATATCTTCTTTTTAAAGAAAAAAATATGAAATCACAAACTCTGCGTCTCTGTGCCTCAGTGGCATATCCTGGGTAGTTTCAATGTTAGATTTCTTTTTAAAATCTAAAAAAATCCGAGTTAGAGTTGCAGCCCTTATTCGAAACGATAAGGGAGAAATTTTACTTATTAAACAAAGAAAAAAAAACAAAGACTACTGGTTATTACCCGGCGGTGGAATTGAGTTTGGAGAAAGTGCGATAGTTGCCCTAGAGCGTGAACTTAAAGAAGAATTAAACTTAGATGTAAGTTCATCTGAATTTTTACTTATCAATGAAAGTATTGATCCCAAAGGTGGCAGACATTTGATCCAACTTGTTTTTAGCGTAGATGTAAAAAAAATTAATCCATCTATTTCTAAAAAGGAAAAAGCAATTATTGAGTTCGCATTTCATTCGATCGAGTCTGTTTTAGAATTAGAACTCAGACCGGATATTAAAAGTTATTTCAAAGAATCAGGAAAAGAAAAATCTAGATTTATCAAAAGTAATTGGGTGGTAGGCTAATGCAAATTTCCTCCGAGAAAGTAGAATTTGGTAATACAAATTACAGTGTGGTTTTATATGAAGATTTTGATGGTCTTGCTTTTGAATTAGAGAAAATTCAAAAAGTTTCAAAGTTTATTATTATAACCGAAAAAAAAGTAGCAAAACTTTATTTGGATTCAGTTTTATTAGAACTTAAAAAAATCAACACACCAGTTGAAGTAATTTTAATTAAGGGAAAAGAAAAGAACAAACATATTGACCGATTAAAATCAGTTTACAATCAATTGATTGAACTAAATGCAGACAGAAAATCAGTCATACTTGCCCTCGGCGGTGGAGTAGTCGGAGATTTCTCTGGATTTGTCGCAGCTACTTTCTTACGAGGAGTTAGGTTTGTTCAAATTCCAACTACTCTTCTTGCTTGTGTAGATTCTTCTGTTGGCGGCAAAGTAGCAGTAAACGCTGATAAGGGAAAAAACATGATAGGAGCATTTCATCAACCTGAATTGGTATTTGCAGCACTTCATAGCCTTGAGACTTTAGAAGACAAAGAGTGGAAATGTGGGCTTGCTGAGGTTCTAAAACATTCTTTACTTATGGGTGGATCTTTATTTGAAGTCATGAAAACTTCTTCTTTTCAAGATGTACATAATAAAAGTATGCTTAGAGTTTTTATCGCAGAATCTGTGAAATTTAAAACTACTATTGTCGCAGAAGATGAAAAAGAAACAGGCAAGAGAGCAATTCTAAATTTAGGACATACTCTCGGACATGCGATTGAATCTTTAACGAATTACAAGAAGTATTCGCACGGCGAGTGTGTTGCGATGGGTCTTGTATTTGCTCTTATTCTTTCTAAGGGTAAAGCGAACTTTTCTGATGAAAGTTTTTCAGAAGTTCTGCGTATTATGCAAAATCTAAAACTCCCTACACAAGATAAAAGCCTTTCTCCTAAAAAGTTAGTAGAGCATATGTTACATGACAAAAAAACAAGTGAGAGGCAAATCAAGTTTATCCTCTTAAATGAAGTGGGAAGTGCTACTTGGGGAAATATTGTTAGCGAAGAAGAAATAATATCCGCAATCAAAACTCAAAACTCTTTGTAATTCTATGGATTTTTTAGAACCGTTTAGTTTATTTAAAATTCTTTCTTTGAATGAAAGAAAAATTTCAGAAGATTTTATTTTGTATTTTTATCTGATTTTCTTTTTGGTTTTACTTTATAATATTACAGTTTTTTTCTTAGACAAATTTAGTTTTGATTCTGATTTACAAACTATTTTTACCAGAAGAAGAGTGACAAGGTATACGTTTGTTTTTTTTGGAATTTTTTGTTCTATTCCTATTTTTTATTCTAAGATTTCTTATCTTCCAACTATTCTTGCATTCACTGGTGCAGGGTTTATGATTTCCATTAAGGATATAACGTTAAATATTGCCGGTTGGTTTTTGATTCATGGAAATAGTGGGTTTACAATTGGAGATAGAATTGAAATCGGAGAAGTAAAAGGGGAGGTGATAAATATTGGTCTGATGCGATTTACTTTACTCGAAGTAAATACAGAGCACCATGCAGATCAATCTTCAAATCGTTTGGTGCACGTTCCAAATCATCATGCTATCATACATAAAGTTTTTGTAGTTTCGCAGGAAATGGATTTTATTTGGGATGAGGTGTATGTTTTTTTGAAGATAAATTCTAATTGGGAAAAAGCAAAATTAATTTGTGAAAGCATTCTTTCTGAAACAATTTTAAATGAAAATTATACAAAAACATTTGAAGATAAAATTCGTAAACTTTCTAAGAACTACCTAGTGAGACTTGGAAAAACTACACCAATTGTTTACGTGACAATTGAGGACGGCAAAATCATGTTAGCCTTACGTTACTTAACTCATGTACACCAAAAGCGACAAAACCGAGCGTTTATCTCAGAAAAAATTTTAGCGCGATTTAAAAAAGAAAAATCAATTTCAATTTTTAGTCCTGGCTTTTGAATCTAAAAAACGTCAGTTCGAAATAAGAAAAAAATAAAAGATTACCACCGATGGACACCGAGATCACCGATAAAAGATACGATATTGTTATAATATTCGCGATTTGGTATGAATCTAAATCATTTTCTATCGTTATTTTATCGGTATCCATCGGTGGTAATCAGTTTCTTATCATTTAGCGCAAGGCTTGGGTAAGGTTATGCAAAATAATCTGATGAGTTACATTCCTGATACTACTTTAGCTCTGCGGCGGATATAGGATTCGTTTAGCATATCTCTGTATTGAAAAAGTTGTTTATCGTGAAAATAGATTTCAATTTCTTCTTTTGGAAAAATTTCTTCTAGTATCAAATAAAATTCTTCTGCAACAAGTTCAGTTCCATAAGGAAAGTATTCTTTTAGTTCTAAGTTTGGATTTTTATCTTTTTCGGATGATATTTCTAGGACTCTTGCTTTGAGTAATTCTAGGAGAGTTTTACAACGGAGTAGTTTTTTTTGTTTTGTTTCGTCTTCTTTTAGAATTCTAATTAATGTTTCATTTGTTCTGATTTTTTCAAGAGTAGAGAGCGCATAACCACTAAATACCGCAGAGAGAGATAACATTTCGGAGAGACGCAGGTTTTCTGCATACTTAGAATAATCAAAGTCTAGAATTTCAGAGGAATCTATTTCTACATCTTGAAATTGAATCTTACAATGAGTAGCCTCAACTGCGAATGGCAAAGTGAATTTAGTGATATTAAGACCTGGCTTGTTTTTGTTTAAAATTAGTACTTTGTAGTTTTTGTCTAGTTTGACGACTACTAAGAAAAAGTCAGAGTGGTATCCGTTTGTAAAAAAAGATTTCTCACCGTTTAATAGGTATTTTCCGCTTGTTTGGGGGGTTAATGTGGATTTTAGATTAGAGAGCCTTCCTTTCCAATCTGGCTCTGAGACTCCAAGAGATACGATTAATTTCCCTTCAACTAAATCGTTTAGAATTTGTCCGGCTATGGAAATTTCTAATTCAGCAGCAATTTGTAACACTTTGCCGGCGATATTTACTTGTGCCATGAGAGATACTCCAAGCCCGATTCCATGTGGTAATTTTGCAAGCGTAAGTAACTTTGAATGAAAGTCCCTGTAGTCTGTTTGGGTTTTGATTACGCTTAAAAAACCTTCTTTTACCAAAAGGGGCAGGGCTTCTTTGTAAATGTCTTCTTCATTATGGTCTTTGGGAATGGAATTTAAGTAATCTTCTAGGTTTTGCATGGTAACAGAATCTCTTAGAAACCTCATTTTAAAAGGAAAAAAGTTCGAGAAAAAGTTTATTTTTTTAAAAAAAATTTTCTTGATAGAATGAACTTTTTTAAATATTAGCACTCTATATATATGAGTGCTAATAAATGTTAGCACTTAATATAATAGAGTGCTAAAGGAGACAACACTATGTTACTAAATGTAATTGAACGAAATGGACAGGCTTCTTCCTTTTGGAATGAATTGGATAGATTACAAGACGAGATTTCTGGGGGATTTTTCTCCGGTGGAGGATTTACCAGAAATCATTATAACCCACCTGTGAACGTGTATGTAAACAAGGATGACGCTTTGTTGACTGCGCTTGTTCCAGGATATGATCCATCCTCAATTGAACTTTCGATTGTGGAAAACAAAGTCCATATCAAAGGAAATCAAAAGCAAACTGAAATTCCGCAAAACTTTGAAGTTCACAGACAAGAGATAGTGAATAAAGACTTTTCTAGAACCGTTGAATTACCATTTCGCGTAAATTTAGATAGAGTGGATGCAAGGTTTAAAAATGGAGTTCTCACTGTAAAACTTCCAAAGGCAGAAGCTGATAAACCTAGAAAAATTTCTGTTCAAATAGAAAACTAATTTAAGGAGAAAGACATGTTAAAGACTGAATTACAAACACAAGAAACCCAAAATCCAACTGTAGAGAAAGTAACCAAACGTTATATCACACCCTCTGTGAACATTTATGAAACAGAGGAAGATACTAGAATCATTTTGGATATGCCGGGCGTCGATGAAAAGTCGGTAGATATTTCGTATGAAAAAGATGTTTTGACTATCGAAGGGCGAAATTCCTACCAAGTTCCAGAAGGATTTGAATCCATGTATGTAGAATTTAAAACTGGAGATTATATCCGTAAGTTCAATGTCAATAAGCCAGTTGATTTAGAAAAATCAAAGGCTGTTATGAAAAACGGAAAATTGACACTTCATTTAGCAAAGATAAAGCCAAATACAAAGAAGATAGAAGTGAAAGTTGAGTAAAAGTAAGAATTTTTAATTTGTCACCCCCGAAATTTCCACCCATCGTTGCCACTCACCGGCAGCCAAGCTATATCGGGGGTCTCAAGAACTAGAGATTCCCGATAGAAAATTTCGGGAATGACAGAAAAAAGACTTTTTACAAAATCCCTTTTTTCAATAGTTTCTAGTAGCGATCAAGAAATACAGCTTTTCGTTTCTCTTCGATTGCTTTGATACTCTCCAAAAAGTCTTTCGTTAGAAAGTTTTCTGCCTGTGCCTCTGCTTCTTTTCTAAGGGCAGCTTGCAGGGCTTCATAGTCAGACAAATTTCTTTTTAGAAGACGGAGTGCAAGAGGTCCACTTTCACTGATGTTAATCGCTAACTCGGTTGCTCTTCTGGTTACATCATCGAATGGAACTACATCGTGGCAAAGTCCCATACGAAATGCTTCTTGACCTGTTAGAATTTCCCCAAGCATCAGTAAGTAATTCGCTCTGTCTAAGCCAAATAATTCTTTTACTAAGTAGGAAGATCCCATTCCAGGATGAATTCCTAATTTAACAAAATTGAACGAATACTTACTCTCCAAAGCAAACACGCGCAAATCGCAAGCAAATGCTAACGAAAGCGCAGCCCCAATTGCATGACCATTTACAGCAGCAATTACTGGGAATGGGAGAGTGCGCACTGACAAAAAGAAATTATAAAAAGTAAACATATCTCTTTTGTTTTCTTCAAACGTTTTTTCGGAGAATGATTTTAGAAATTCTAGATTTCCACCGGAGGAAAACACATTATTTCTCCCAGATATGATTAGGCATCTAGGTCTAGGTTCTCGATTTTTTAGAATTTGAATGTAATTGTAAAATTCTTCTCCCATTTCCCAAGTCATAGAATTTCTAGTTTCTTCATGGTTTAGGTAGAGCATTTCAATTCGAGTGGACTCTAGTTCGATTGTTTCTGTTTCCAAATATTTCATATTTATTCCTCTAAAATGGCAGTATTGATTAAATTAAGCTAGCTTGACATTCCAAAAAAACTCCTATTTTTGCAAATTGTAATTTGCTAAATTTAATAAAAAGTGACGATATTTAATTTATGGCAGTCGGCAGAACAGATTCGATGCAGGAATTGATTACCTTGATGGATACCATTTATGGGGAAACCATCATTGGAACGGATGTAAATCTAATCAAACACCTGTTTTACTATCTTAGATTTGATAACACAGAGTTCGTATTTGAATACGATGATAGAATCATGTCCGTTGTGGTTCATAACGTTCTGCAAGATTTTGTGGAGCTAAATGTTCCCGATTTTTCCGAGTCAACCTCTAGACGTGCTAAGATCAAATTTGAAGTTATCAATGTACTTTATATTTTCGAGGTAATCATTGAGGATAGTCGTAGTTCTATTGTAAAAATAAAACTTCCTTCTGAATTACAGTCCGCCGAAATGAGGCAGTATCGACGAGTTGCTTGCGATGATTTGTTTATGGATTTTATCATTTTATTTAAGTCCTTCAAAGGCGGACGTTATGTGAGTGGGGATAATATTCATGCTGAGAGACAATTTACTCATTTATTTCGAGAAATAAAATTTGATGTTCCAAATTTAAAACTCATGAACATGATTATCACTGATTATATTCGTAAAGTTTCTGATGAATATGAATTAGTAATTTATAAACCCGGTGATGGTCATGACTTCATTAAAAATACATTAGCAAAAGATAATAAAACAATTTATGTTTCAGATTGTTCCAATGTAGATACTTATATTGAAGATCTCAATTCAAAATATTACAAAACGTTTTTTGAAGTATACCAAGAAAAAGTAAAAGATGTAGGAGATTTTCAAGCTAGAAAATTTTTTGAAGTAATGCAAAAAAAAGAAAATCGAGCTTTTATGGTTTCTTATATTATTTCTCCGATTACTATGTTTGATAGAGTAATTGGGCATATCAAGGTTTATAGCACCGCCATGGACAAACATATGTTAACCAGATCAAACTTAGAATACATCCACGAGATGACAGAAATTTTTAGTTATGGATTAACCAAAATTGCGATTAAGGGAAATACTTTTAATGAAATCTATACTAATACTAGAATTGTAGATATTAGTATTAGCGGCTTACTCTTCGAAATCGCAGATGAAAATCTTTTTCAATATTTAAAAAAACACTCCAGCGTAAAAATGTACATTCCTATGGGAAAAAATAAACTCGAAATCAATGGAGAGATTATCCGCTACATCGTTTCCGATGATGGTTTTAAACTGGGAGTGAATTTTTTCTCTTCTAATCCTGGTGATATGAAAGTTCTTGAGACATACATCTACGAGAAAAAAGGAAATGTACTTTCGGAATAATTTTTTACTTTTTACTCCAATCCATCCGATTGATGATTCCACAGTTACCAAAATTACAAAGACCTGCGTTGATGTCTGTATTTTCGGGCTGGTTTTTATTGATTATTTTTAATTGGACAGAGGAAAATCCGTGTACAAGCTCTACTACTGAGCCGCCGGGATTACTGGAAGTCATCTCAATTTCAATTAAATAATAAAGGGAAGTGTCATGAATTTCTCGTAAGAAGATTTTATCAGTGACAGAGAATTTTTGGATTAATTCTAATGAGTCTAGATTTTTAGGGTCAAATAGTTCGTAAACCGCTATTTTATAACCTTCGTTCTTTTCATCAGAAACGACTCCGATACCAGTTGAGAACATTCGTCCATACTTGACTAGAATAAATTGAACTCTTTCTTTATTCATTAATCGGAAATGGAATTTTTTTGATTGAAGTAGAAACTTTCTTTTTTTTAATTCTTCTTTAATTATTACAGCATTTTCGCTTAACGTATTTGATTGGCTTTCGGAGTCTTTAGAAAAACTATCTAAAGAAAATAGGAATAGAATAATTAGTATGTATCTTAGTATCATTTGTTTGGATTATCGTCGTTAGACTCAATTATTTTTTTTACATCAGAGGAGATTTTGTAAAGTTCTTTTACTTTCTCCAATGGAAATGCTTCAGTATGAGAATGATTTGTGATTTTGGAAATTTTAATTAGATTGGATAATACATTTTCTAGAATTAATTTTTCTTTATCGTTAGATTGTTTTTTGATTAATGCATTTACAATATCTATGTAGATTTTTGCAACATGAGATTGTTTTAAAATTTCTGAATGATCGGAGTTATAGTTAAGGATAATTCCTTTACAAGTTATATGCAAACCTTCTAACCATCCACCCAATTCAACCAAGGCAGCTAAGTTATCTTTTTGTTTTTTGTGAAGGGCGTTTTGAATCTTGTATTGAAGATCTATAATTCTATCTTCGAGAATATCTTCATCTGCATTTAAAATTACAGCGTTGTCTAGGGAAGTTATTTCCGATTTTATGTCAGTGATTATATCTAAGTTTTTGGCTAATTCAATGACTGAGTTTCTTACTTTCCTAGCACTTTCTTTTTCATTGGCGAATAAAAATATAATTCCATCGGCTGCTCTAAATCCAAGTAGTAGGGCTGTTTGTGAATCATTCGTAGAGCTGTTATTTGTATTCATTTCTACTAAATTTTTCCACTGAAAATTCAAACTATTCAAATAATGAAAAGAGTGAAATGCAGTCGGCATAATATAACTTTTCCCGTCGATGATGAAATTAAATTCTTCATCCTCGGTAGGTAAGGGTAAATTTTCTTTTTTATTAAGATAATAATAACTTGTTATTGTTAAAATAATAAATGTAATAATGAATAAAGTATGATATTTGAACTTGCTTAAATTTTTAGTCATATTTTTCCTGCTCGGTCTATCTTTTTTGAGTTACTTTAGAAGCCCAGTACAATGTTTTTGTTCGTAGTACATTTAAAGGAACTGGTTTACTAATATAATCATCCATGCCAGCCGAAATACATTCTTCCCTATCTTCGGCTGTTGCGTTAGCCGTCATTGCTATTATGAATAGTGTATCCTCTTTTTGTTCGTGACGGATATTTTTGGTTGCTGTTAGTCCATCCATTTCAGGCATAAAAACATCCATAAATACAATATCATATTTTTTAGTTTGAATTGCATTTAGCGCTTCAAGACCATTTTTCACTAAGTCTGATTCAAAACCAAAACTAAGCAACATTTCTTGTATAACGATTTGATTGATTGTACTATCATCCACAACTAAAATTCTAATATTTTCTTTTTCGATTGGTAATGTTGTGTCTTCCGAAAACGTATTTCGCTCTGGGATTACTGAATATGCTTTTTCACTTATTTCTTCTATTTTAATTGTAAAACAAATTTTTGTTCCGGAAGTTACATTCGGATCTATCCAAATTTTTCCTTCCATTAAATCTACAAGTCTTGAACAAATGGCAAGCCCAAGTCCAGTTCCCCCAAATCGTCTAGTAGTTGATGTGTCTAATTGTGTGAAAGGTTGAAACAATTTTCCTCTTCTTTCTAAAGGAATTCCAATACCTGTATCTTTTACTGAAAGTTCTATTGTTACGATATTATCTTTTTTTTCTAATAGTTTTGCAAATACAATTATTTCTCCTTTTTCTGTAAATTTAATCGCATTGCTTATGAGGTTAATTAGTATTTGACGCAGTCGTATCTGATCTCCTAGTATTACTTTGGGAACAGATGATTCCATTCCGTAGAATATATCTATGTTTTTTGCCCTAGCTTGTTGAGTAAAAAAATTCACTGAATCTTGGAGACAGTTCTCTAAATTAAAAATATCTTTTTCAATATCCATTTTGCCGGATTCAATTTTAGAATAATCTAAAATATCATTTATTATGGCTAATAAAGAGTTGCTGCTTTCTTTGATAATATGTAATAAATCTTTTTGTTTAGAATCTAGATTCGTTTTTTCTAATAACTCAGTCATTCCAATTAGACCATTCATTGGGGTTCGTATTTCATGGCTCATCATTGCTAAGAAAACTGATTTAGCATTGGTCGTTTCTTCTGCTTTTAGTTTTTCTTGTTTTAATGTATTGATTCTATCTGCAAGACCAAACGAGAGTAAAATTGCTTCTAGAACTGATCCAAATTGCATTGCATTATTGGTAACTAGATTGGATTCTATCCAGCCAAACGTTCTAAGTGTGTAAACGATACCACCTACAAAAAGAACAAGAACACTAATGATAAAGTATATTGCTGGTTTGTAATTTCTTTGGTATGCTTTTAGAGAAGTTATAAATACAGTAAGTATTACAATAATACCGAAAAGTGATATTAATCTTCCAGAAATTTGATAAAACTGATCTGTAAAATACAACAAAATTGTGCAGATAATTGCTATTAGTCCCATAGAGAAAAATATTGGTTTAATTTTGGGGATTATAGTTTTGCAGTTTAGAAAGTAATAAGCATATATGATTGCAAATAAAATCACAAAACTAACAGATATTTGGTTAATTCTAAGTGCGATAGTAGGTGAGTTACTCCAAATAAATTCATAACCTAAACCATTCTGAGATAAAAAATAAAGACTAGAAGTCATTAAAAATAAACAATAGAATATGTAAGTTTTGTCACGTATAGATAGAAATAAAAACAGATTGTAAAGAGTCATTGCGATCATTATCCCGTAGTAGAGAGATAACACTAAATATTCATGATGATCGTTTGAATGAAAAAAATTTTCCGTGTAAACTCGAATAGGCAAATTCATAATTCCTTTATTCTCAAAACAAAGCAAAATTTTCTTCTTAGAGTTTTTAGTTATCTGGATAGGGAATAAAAATTTTCTGTTTAATATCTTTCTTTGATTGAATGGATATTTTATTCCTGCATGATCTGTCTGAATAGAACCGTCTTCGTTTAATACGAATAACGTTATATTTGTTATGATAGGAAAGCCAACTTCTAGTATCCAACGATCTTCCGAAGAATTATTTTGAAGTTCAATTTTTACCCAGTAGGTAGATGATTGAAATCCATAATTAGGAGTAAGAACATTACTTCTATAGAATAATTCATCTTTTTTACCTTCTAGTATTTCCTGATAAGAATATTCTTTTTTTGAATCCTTTAAAATATCTAAGTTTAATCCTAAAAGATAATTTCCTTTGGTCTGTTCTAATAAAACAGGCTCTGCAAAAATTGTTAGGTTAAATGCAAGAAGGTAGAAAAGTAAACTGTATTTTGCTAATTTTAAAATAGAAAGAAAGTTCAAGATATGTAGTTAATTAGTATTATGCGCAAGTAAAATCTGATATTTTGTGTGATTGAAAAAATAAAAAATCCGAGCCAAAAAAGCTCGGATTTTAAAAAAAATTTACTTCATTACACCTAGAGATCTAACGGTTGCCATGTTGATATGTTTTCCATCGTCTACTGGTAGGCTTTTTGCTTTTTGGTAGTCATTGAGAGCTTTAAATGTTCCAGCGTCTGCCACTCCGTCTGTAGTTCCAGGATCGTTACCGGCAGCTTTAAGAGCTTTTTGAATTTCAGTCATTCTTTCTCTAGTTGTGTTATTTTCACAAAGAATTTCTCTCCATTCAGCTTTTTCAGGTTGGTCGATTACTCTTTTCGTAACAGTTTGGTATTCTGCAGAAATTGGGATTTTGATTTCTTTTGCTGGTTCTACTAATTTTTGAACTTGAACTGTTCTATATTCTGCAGGAATTTCTATAGTTTGACTGCTTGCTGGAGTTTTTAGAACTTGTCTTACAACAGTTGCATATTCAGCAGGAACTTCTGTTTCCTTTGAGGTAGCAGGAATTTTTACTACTTCTTTTGTAATCATTTTATAAGTAGGAGGAACTTCTACTAGACATTTGATACCAGTTGAAGTATCTTTTTTCCATTCAGTATATCCTTCTTTGTCGATTACTTTTTCTTCTATCGTTTCATAAACAGCAGGGATTTGTTCTACTTTTTTGCTAGCAGGACGAATTAGTACTTTTTCTTCTACTGTTTCGTAAACTGCTGGAATTGTTTCGATTGATGTGCTTGCTTCCTTTACTAATATCTTTTCAGATATAATCTCATAACGAGCAGGAATTAATTCTACTCTTTCAGATGGAGCTTTCTTTTCTACACTCTCACTGATTTCCTTATAAGTAGCTGGTGATACAACAGGAATCCAACATTGACCAGGTTTAGATCCTGGAGGTGTTTCAGGCAAAGACGCAGTAGTCTTTCCTTGGCTTTCGTCAGCTGTTCTCATCCCAACTTTCTGTTTGTCCTTGTCAGTTGACTCAGGGGTTGTACTTCTTGTAGTAGTGGGAGCAGGGGCTGCTTCCTTGCTTGTAGCTTCTTTTGTTTCTTTTGCGTCTTTTGTGCTAGGGGCATTTTTTGTATCTTTTGGTTGTTCTTTTTTTTCGGAACTGCTGCAACTAGCGAAGACTGCTAAGACTATTGCTACGAGTATAACTTTTACGTTATTGTTTCTTAACATTGTTTGTTCTCCATATATCGATTGTAACCATGTAGATTTCTAAATAGAAAAAAGTAAAGTAGAGTTTTATTTATGCAATGCTACTATTTGCTTTTTTTATTTTAAGTGTTGAATCAATATTTGTTTTAGAAGGTTTGATTTTAAAACTTGTATTGGGAAAGAAATGGAGGTTTAAAAATTTATAACATAGGAAAAAAAGAGGGATCTGTATAATCTACATTTTCTTTTTCGATGGTTTTATAATCTTCAGGAATTTCAACTTCGAGTTCCAGAATAAGTTTTTTGAGACTTTCAAATTTTTCGATTTCAGAGGTAATTGTGTTTTGTAAAACAGAAGTGTATTCTCGATCCACTGGAATACTGCTACGAGTAGTTTTTAGTTTTGCAATGTCGCGGTTAATTGACTCGTAGATGTTGTATAAATCTCTTACATTCATATTTGTCTTATCGGAAATTTTTCCTAGTAAATTCAATATACTCTAGTTTGATTCCTTTGTCATCCTTAATTTTGGAGAAACTTTTGTCTGTGAAACTCCCTAGGTTTGTTAAAAGCAAAAATGATTGCCAATAACGGAACTTTTAGAAACTTTACAACGGTGCTTAGTTCAAATCCGACAAAACAACCCTTAGGTATCAATATTAATACAGGTGAGCCTTATAGTGTATTTATAGTTGAGGATAGCGTATTATTTCGAACTGCTTTAAAAAGATCCTTAGCGAAATTAAGTTTTATGGTTTCGGGTGAGGCTGGGAATGGTTTACAAGCGATTAATCAGATTAAAGATATGAATGTAAAACCAGATATCATTTGTGTTGACCAAGAAATGCCTATAATGAATGGCATGGAAACTATCAAAGAAGTCAAAAAACTTTTTCCAAAAATCAAAATCATGTTGGTAACGAGCCATAACGAAGGTCAGTTTGTGAAAGAAGTTTTGCAAGTTGGTGTCAATGGTTATATTGTGAAACCATTTGAAACTGATACAATCATTAGAAAGTTTGCAGTAGTTTTAGGTAGGAAAGATATTATTGGAACCTTTGATAACAAAATCGAAAAAATTGATCTAAGTAAAATCAGACTTCCCAATCTACCACTTGTATTTGCGAATGTAGTGAATTTTGATGTGGATGATCCCAAAAATGGGGTAGCAGAGCTTGAAAAAATCATTAGTCCTGATATTGCAGTGGCAAGTACCATTATCCGCACTGCAAATTCTGCGTATTATGGGAGATCGGGAACGATTCGAAATTTAAGAGATGCAATCACTTTAATTGGTATAAAAGTTGTGAGGCGAATGGTTATAAACCAGTACGATAAGACACTTAGTAACCCATTAAAAGATCCAGTATTTGTAAAATATTTAAGAGAATTACCAGTATTAACCTCTTTAATTTCCTATGATCTTCTGACTCCTTTAAATTTAAAAGCACTTGCTGGAGATATTTTTATAGTTTCCCTTTTGCGAAAAATTGGAATGAATATTCTTGCATTAAATTTTGTGGAAAAATACCTAAAAGTTCTTCGACTTTATGAATTCGGTGTCAAATCTCTTTATGATTTGGAAAGAGACGAAATTGGAATTGACTCAGTAGAAATTGGAATAAGAGCATTTGCAATTTGGAAAATGCCTGAATATTTTACCAATGTAATTGCTCACCAGAATTTTGGGATGAGTGAAATAGCCGACGTTTCTGATATTGATAGAGTTTCTCGCCTTGCAGAAATACTTGCCAAAAATATGAAAAAAATAACTCTCATGGAAAAAGAAAATGAGTTAGTTTATGCAATTTTTAAATTCTACAAAGCTCCAGAAGGAACCTTGGAACTTTTTGGTGAGGACTACCTAAATATGATAGTCGATCATCCGTTCATGAGAATTGTAAACGGATAATTCCTAGTAGAATTTATCTACTTACCTCATTTATTAATCTTCCTAAAAGTGAATCATGGGTTTGGATTGCTTTTTGGTTTGCCTCATAAGCGCGGTTAACTTCGATCATCTCCACCATCTCTGTAACAACTTGAACGTTAGACGCTTCCAAGTAGCCTTGCAAAACTTCAGGACCTTCTAGTTCATCCCGAAATGGTCTTGGCTCACCTGATTCAGGAGTATCTACATAAAAAGAATCTCCTTCTTTATCTAAGTGTCTCGGATTTTCTACTGTTCGAATTTTTAATTTATCTAATAAAACTGGATTTTTATAGCGGTTATGTTCCGCACTCGTAAGACCTTCGCGCGGATCATTTCCAATATCCGCATTCATAAAAACTTCCCCATTTTCTTTAACAAGGAAATTTGCACGAGTTACTTTGATCGGACCATTTTCTCCAAGAAGAGGAAAACCTTGCGGAGTAACTAAGTAGCCGTTATTGTCCAATACAAATGCACCACTTCGTGTAAGTCTTTCGCCACGATTCGTCATTACAGAAAAGAAAGCTGGTTTTTCTGCACCTGGTTTGTCGTTTAACATTAAATCGAATGGATTTTCGGATTTTTTCACTGCACCTTGCTCGAAGCGTGTATAGACTTCGTTGACTTCTCCGCCTAATCCTAATTTGCCCACGACTGGTGCTGTGTCGAAGGAGCCCATTGGGACTTTTCCTACACCATCTTCATCATAGCGATGGATTAACATCTCAGGGAATGTCTTAAATAGGGTAGTGTCTCTTTTAAATGCTGTTTTGTCTACGTTGGCTAGATTGTTCGCTATCACGTCCATTCTAGTTTGTTGGATTGCCATCCCACTTGCGCCTGTATATATTCCTCTGAGCATAATTACCTCTATAGCAACTATCGAACAACTGTAGAAAAATTTGAGCGAAATTTATATGGGACATAAAAAATTTTACTTTTAGAGAAATTGGGTAGGGCGAAACTATCCGAATGAGTCGGGTCTTATTTGCTGATTTGGTGTTACTTCTCTTAAACGTGCTTTGGGGTTACTGTTTCATTTTAATCAAACAATTACTAGTCGAAATTTCACCCTTCTATCTACTCACATTTCGTTTTTTAATTGCCGCAATACTGCTTTTTCCCTTTCAGATTTGCAGTTTGCGTAGGATTTCTGGCAAAGAACTTTTTTATTATTCTGCCTGCGGGTTTGCTCTTGGACTTGGGTTTATTTTGCAGACCCAAGGCATGATCACAACAGACCCAGGCAAATCGGGCGTAATCACTGGAACTTTGGTCGTTTTTGTCCCCTTCATTCATTACTTCTGGACGGGAGCTCGTTTGGCTTTGCATGTGATTTTGGGGACTGTTCTTACCTTCATTGGACTTTATTTTATTTCTCTGGATGGTCTTGAGAATTTGACTGAAATCAATCAGGGAGATTTATTCCTATTAGCCGGTGCGATTGTCTATGCGTTTCATGTTGTAGTAGTGGATAGAACTCTTTCTACACTTTCAAAACCTAGTCCGATTTTATTAGCCCAAGTGCAACTTTTTATTGTCGGGTTAATGAGTCTTATCCCCGCTATTTCTTTGGATCGTTTTCCTGACTCTATGAGCAATTTTGTCATTGGTGGAGTTTTATTTCTTGCGATTTTTGGAAGCCTTATTGCGTATATCGTTCAAATGTGGGCGCAGAAATTTTCACCCGCTCCTCATGTTGGAGTCATTCTTTCTACCGAATCTGTTTTTGCTTGTATCTTTGCCTATGTTCTCTATGGCGAAAAATTTACACTCTTCATGTGGATTGGCGCATTACTCGTATTAGCCGGTATTTTACTTACCCAGGGATTTTTGACTTTTAGGAGAGATAGTAGGGTTTGATCATTTACCTAATATTTGATTGATTTCATTTGAGAGTAGGGGAATTTCATTTTTAGCAACCAAATAAACTCTTTTATAATCTACTCCAAAATATTGGTGTATTAAAATATTTCTCATATCTTTCCATGCTTGCCATTCAACCTCGGGATAGGATTCTTTAAACTCATCCGATAAGCTACCACATGCTTCTCCGATAATCTCTAGAAGGCGAACAGTCGCATGTTGATAAAGTCGGTGCTTTAAAAACGTTTCCACATTTTCAAAATTAGAAATAATTTGAGTTAACTCTGAACAAGTATCGCTAATATGACTCAAACGAATATTGTCTTTATCGTTCATAGATTAGCCGCATATCTTTTTGAATAGAAGGTAGTATTCTATCTGAAATAGAGTCTGGTGTAAGGAGATCAATCTTCTGGTGAATTTGTTTTTCTAAGAGTCCTTTATATTTGGCAATTCTTAATAGGTTAATATCCTCAGGAAAATAAACCAATAAATCTACATCACTATTTTCCTTTTCTTCTTCCCTTGAACGAGAACCGAAAAGATAAACCTTAGTAGCCTCAGTCTGCTTAAAGAAATCCTTAACTATGATGATTATCTCACTTGTTTTCATAAAATTCTCTTTCAGTGGAAATACTAATTATGGTTATCATATTGGCAAGTTGAAAAAAATGTCTGAACTGTGATTCGCGTGATTCATTTGATTATTATGATTTCGATATTGGAAAAATCTTTCTGAATACAAATCATAGTCCATCATAAAAATCATACGAATCAAAGTTCTGACAGTGTTGTGGAATGCAGTCGGTCACTGAGTGATTGCGAGTTATCAGAGAGATTTCTCTGTCGTCATACAAAGACCGCAATCGTATCGAACGTGCCGCTTATACACAAAATCTCTCTTACCGTTTTTCGATAGACTCATTTTGAATGGAAAGCAAAACTGGAATGAGGCAGAAGTAAAAGGATTTAAAATTAGGAATGGAAGACATTGAAGTAATACGTGAATTAGAAAAATTATTGAGGGTTAAATCGGAAGAAATCTCTCTTGTGGATTGGGATGTAACTCATAGGAGGAGAAGCGAAATTTGTTATGCTATGATAGACGGAAATATCAAGAAAATTGCATTTGAGATAGTCTCCAATAGAAAATCACTTGATGAGGCAGACCTTATAGCCAGCAGGCTTAATGACCAAATAGATTTAATTTTTGAACTTCTAGGTGAATTAAAATCTTTGACATACTTAGATTTTTCGGGTAATGATCTCAAGGAGATTCCCGAATCAATATCTAAACTTACTTCTTTAGAATATTTAGATTTATTAGAAAATAGGTTAACAAAAGTTCCGGAGGCCATCTGTAATATAACAACTCTGAACTACTTAGATTTAACAGGCAATGAAGATCTTCAAGAAATTCCGGAGTCTATCACGAATCTTACTTCTTTGAATACAATGGGATTATCATTTACTCGTCTTCGCGAAATTCCTGAATCGATTACTCGTCTTACTTCATTGAAAAGCTTTAATTTCGCAGGCAATGAATTAAAAGAAATTCCAGAATCTTTTTCAAATCTTATTTCTTTGACAGACTTAATATTACTAGGGAACCACCTCCAAGAAATTCCAGAATCTATTGCTAAACTCACCTCTTTGGAAAGCCTAGATTTATCAGACAATAGACTCCAAGAAATTCCGGATTCTTTTTCTAAACTCATTTCGTTGACAACGCTAAGGCTTTCAGAAAATCAATTTGAAGAAATTCCAGAAGCTATTACTAAACTCAAGGCTTTGGATTTCTTGGAATTATCCGGTAATAAAATTAAAGAAATTCCAAAGACTATTACAAAACTTACTTCTTTGAGATATTTAATATTATCACATAATGAGTTTAAGGCGATTCCTGAGAATATATTTGGACTTACTTCTTTGATAGCCTTAGAACTTTGGCATAATCAAATTACAGAAATTTGTAAATCTATTACTAATATTATTTCTTTAGAACGTTTGAAATTAGGAGATAATCAGCTTAAAGAAACTTCTATTATAAAGGAAATTGTCAAATTGCCTGCGTTGAAAGAATTAGTTTTATCAGACAATCCTCTCTCTATTCCTAAAGAAATTTTAGGGGGCGAGTTTAATAATTGTCTTCCTGATTTGCAAAACTATTTTCAAGATGGGGATAATTACGGTTGGTCGGAGAACAACGAATTTAAAATTCTTTTAATTGGAAATGGAGGAACGGGTAAGACTAGTTTAGTGAATCGTCTTGTCCATGATAAGTTCAATGAAGAATATAAATCTACACATGGTATACATTTAATCCAATATAAAAAGTTGAAACCATATATAATCAATATTTGGGATTTTGCGGGACAGGATATTTATCATGCGACGCATAAAATTTTTATGCAAACAAGGGCTTTGTTTCTAGTTCTGTGGGATGCGAAAACCGAAGAATTAGATATTTCAAAGATACAGAATGAAGCAGGTAAAACAAGAGATTATAAAAATTATAAATTAGATTATTGGCTCGATTATGTAAAAGTTCTCGGCAAAGGAAGCCATGCACTCGTAGTTCAAACCAAATCTAATGAGCACGGAATAAGGATTAATCCAAAGGCACAAGAGCTTTTTGACGTTTATAAAAATGTTTGGATAGAAAACCAGATTTCTATTGATTCAAAAGTGAATGATAATGATTTGAACGGTTTTAAAATTCTCAAAGCAGCCATTAAAAAAATCATTAAATCAACTGACATTTTACGCAAAGAACAATTACCCACGAATTGGGTTTCAATTAAACAGGATTGTTATAAACTTTTAGAAGACGGTGAAAAATCAATTGATTACAATGCTTTTCTAAAAATCTGTAGCAGCAAAGGCGCGTTACACGTTAATACGGTTTTAAATTGGTTAGTCGAATCCGGTGTAGTCTTTTATTGGGATGGACTTTTTAATAATAAAATTATCATAAATCAGCAATGGGTAATTGATGCAGTATATACGCTGTTTGATAGAGAAAAGTTTTACTATAAATCTTTGAAAGCAGGAAAGGGATATTTTGATAAGGGTGATTTAGAAAAGATTTGGTTTGAGAATAGTCCAGAGGAGCGAGAATTATTTCTAAGTTTTATGCTATCATGTGAAATTTGCTATAGAAAGGATAATGGTTATATTGCGCCCAAGTTACTTGAAGAAGAAAGACCAAAAAATGTAGAAGATGATTTCATTGATAAAGAAACTTACTTTGTAAAATACCCCATGCCATTTTTTCAATATAGTATAATGCAAAACTTTCTAGTGCGTTTAGGGAAATTGCAATTAGATGCGTTGAAAATAAAGGAGTTATGGCAATTTGGAATATTATTTAAGTATAAGGATAAGACCTTTGCTTTAGTCGAGGCTGAGCCTGATGAAAAACAAATTACAGTTCGTGTATCTGGGCAGGAATATAAAAGCTTGTTAGATAAAATCCGTAATTTGTTGGAAGAAGTTCAAAGCGAAGGGGAAGTTATCGTAACTTATAGCTTTTCTGGAAACGAATATGAGGATAACGAATATAAATTGAAAAAAATCGAGAAAATTAATAAAGACGATACCTTTGAGCTTGAGGCTATTATTCAAAGAGGAGTAACCAAAGCAATAAATGAAAATCCAATGATTCAAAAAATTGATAAGACTACGCAAGATACTCTCGCTGGTGTAGAACTAATCATTGAGCAATTTTCAGATAGATTTTCGCAAATTAAACAGGGCTTTTCTTTTAAGAAGCACGATGAAGAAGCAAGAATCAACCAATTAAACGAATTAATTGATAAACATAGTTCTCTACTGCAAAGAGAAAAAAATCAAAGACTAATGGATGCAAAGGAAAAAGCAAAGGAAGATATTCCGAAATTCTTATCCTTACAACCAGATAGTCAAACATTCATTGCAATGGGCTTTTATTTCTCGGAAATTTTACCGGATAATGGTGATTTTTCTCCTGCTGCATTACAGTTCTGTCGGGCTTTAGAATTGGAAATGAAAAATGTTTTTATAGCGTTCAAAAATTCTAGTTTTAGGATTCTAATAAAATATCCGCTACAGACTCCAACAACAAAGGAGGATATGACATATCGTAAATTTCGTGAATTCATTGAGTCTAGTAAAGATAGTTTAGCACTGGGTGATATGGTTCATATTATAGATGATATTCCTAAATATCCATCGCATGCACTTTTTTCTGATTTTGGAAAATTCATGAATAGTAGAAAATCGGACGCCTTGTTAAAAAAGTTTTTAACCGAAGTACAAATCTTTAAGGGAAAGGCAAGTCCCCGCAATAAATCTGCTCACACAGAGCCACTTTCTGTAAAGGAAGCACTTCATTGTAAGAAATTGGTTATAGGGGCATTGAATTCTTGGCTTTGATATGCACGAACTAGAAAAGCATAAACTTTAAAATCTCTCTTTAATAATTTCCAACCTCTTCAATCTTTTTCTTATGCCTTTTTCAAATCTTTCATCTCCATAGCTATTATCCGCAATCATTAAATATTTATCCAATGCCCTGATTGCGATTAGTTCCTTAAAATCGCTGATTTCCAACTCATTAGATATTTTCTTAAATTTGCTTAGAAATAGTTCAAATGCGTCTGTCATATCGGAAAAATCTTCTAAGAAAAATTTTTGTTCAAAATTTTGTATTACTTCGGTTTTGAAATTATTTTTATAAATATTCATCGCATTATTATAATAGGTGATATAATCCTTTTTACTAGTCCTGGTTTTCAATATAATCTTTATTCCTTTTTTTGTATATTTATCAATCGGAATAACTAATTCAGGGTTGCTTAAGAATGCAATTTTCGAAGCCAATGATAATGGTCTAATATTTTTATTTTTGTCACTTGAATTTGATGAAAGGTTTCGTTTTTGAAGTTCTGAGCAAAGTTTATCTATATCGTTAAAATCTAACCTATTCCCTTTTTTAGAAATGTAGTTGAAGACATTGATGACTACTTTGGTTATCTTTCCTTTTTTTATATTTCTTTTTACATAAAAATCATCTAGAAAATCCTCAAAGAGTAAGGAGTACTCTTCAGAAAATAATTCTATATCTTTCGGATTAGTAAATATTTTTTTCTGAAAGTTATTGAATATGATAGAGTGTATCCCTTCTAAATTTGAAAAACTAGTAATGGCTTCCATAATACTTAAATTTATTTTATTTTTATCAAACATAGTTAAATTCCTTTTCCTTTTATAATATCCCCTACCTACCAATGCTCACGCGTAAGTTTCCTATCCAAGCTAGGTAGCTTATCTAGATTAGCCTCTGAAAAGTTGAAAGTAAATTCATATACGACAATTTATCTAAGAAGCTAATTTTCTCACGGATAAGATTTCGTTATCCTTTAAATTCTCGATTGCTGAAATGGGAATGGCTACAACTTGTAGAGATACGCCTAACGCATTGAATATCTCTAAAACAGCGCCTTGTTCCTTTCCTTCTGGGTGAGGAACTAGCTCGACGAGTGTCCCTACATCACCCTTTCTTAATTTATACTCGGTGAAGTCTCGGTTTAATGAAACTCGGTTATATAGTTTAAATGAATGTATTTGTGCGTCCTTAGGTATTTTCATTTTTCTTTGTATAAATGCAATTATTTCACAAAGCCTGTTATTTAAGCAAGAATTTTTTATTCGTATATAACCCCAAAAATCGCATGACAGATTTAGAGCCATACTGATATTTGCCTCTGAGATGAAGAAAAAACAAATAGTAGATACGCCGGATGAATTAAAACTCAAGCACTTAGAAGAAGCAATTGCGGTTATTGGAATCTTTGAAAGCAAAGGAAAGTATTTTCCAGAGCTTACGAAAAAAGGAAATATTACGAATGAGATAGCGGAAGAAATTTTATCTTACCTGCAGTATCATAAAAATACAAAAGAAGATTCTAACGATCCATATCAGAGAAGAGTTAGAACCGCGAAGAATATTTTTAATACCTACAGCGAAAATTTTCGATTGGAAGGAAATAAATCGGGAACTCAGTTTGTATTTCAGAAAGAGGGTAGGACGGCACCACTCAAGCGAGATGCGGCTTATCAATCTTTGGCTATTATCTATTTGGGGCTAATGGCATATCGTAAGACTGTGGACATGGATGTATTGCATCAATTGTTCCAGCAGGATTTTCCTTTGGATTTATTGACTCTTCTTTCGTATGCGATTCATTCCAAGTATTGTTTGGATTTTTCTTACAAGAATCGTGGTGTAAAAACCCTGCAAATTACTGAGTTTGTGCCTGTAAAACTCAGCTTTAAAGACTCTCATTGGTTTTTAATTGGCTGGGAGGCGAGTGTTTCTAAATGGAATTCTTATTTGATTCATAGCATTTTTAATTTAAAACTCACCTCTGAAATTGGCACTAGAATCAAATGCAAAGTTCCTCCCTTTGATATGAAAAAGTTTCGGGAGAAATCCTTTGGTGCCAGCGCCTTACACGATGAAACTGCTATTGAAATTCGAATTTCCGTTCCTTCTCATCTCAAACTTGCCGTCCAGAAACGCCGCGATGAAGGAATCTGGGAGGCTAACGGCGAACATTGGATTTGGAAAATCTATACTTCGAGTATCTCTGATCTTTTAGATTATGTTTTTAAATGGAGTGGTGATTTGAAAATCCTTTCTCCTGAATCTGTTCGGCAAGAATTTAAAACTAAACTCAAAAAGGTTTTGGGGGATTACTGGAATTAGCCAATAAGAATTATTCAATCCAATTTATATCAATTTCATCTAGTAGATTAACTAAATTTAAAATTGAACCTCTCTCTTCATTGGAATATAGATCCCAACAATGAGGTTGTTTTTCTATCTCTGTAGATACAATAACTTTTATCGGTATGTTTCCATAATTTATTTTTTCTTGACCTATCATAATTTTTAATTTTCTTCCCCTTCCATCATACAATAAATATTTTTCTAATTGTTCCTTTGTTATATTTTTATCTAAAGCATCAGCGTAATTTATCAATCCTGGATACATTGCCATAAATTCAAATTTTTCCATATCATTATTTCCGAATAATCCTTCTGACATTTTTATGACTCCTTTGTAGTCTTAGACTATACTGTGCAACCGAAATGTCATTCCCGAAATTTTCAGTCGGGAATCTCAACATATTGAGACCCCCGATAGAAAATTTCGGGGGTGACATAGAAAATTTCTTCTCTGTACGTTTGCGTACTGGTTAAAATTTTTTCTTTCATGTATGATTGAATAAAAATTACAAGAAAGGAATTACAATGGAAGAAAAAAAATGGAAATACTTCATCCCGTTCTATGGGATATTTGCAGTTTATAAATCAGAAAATACATCCAAAGGAAAATGGTATGCGGTTAGTATTATTATAACGCTACTAGTTTTAGGAATTGCTACAAAAGATAAGAATGGAACTGCATCAGTTAGTGACCCGAATGTTCCGAAAGAGTATAAGGCAAATAGCTTTTATGCTCTTGCCACAGAAATAGAACAACATGGAACTACGATTTATGTGGAGTTTGCTCCTTCTCTTGATGGAACCGGCTACACCCAAGAAGCCACAGCCGGAAAAGTAAATATAAATTTTCGTTGGTCTGGTCTTGGTGTTCCTGCCGGTAAAGCAGCTACCGCAACTGCTGAGGTCACGGAAGATATGTATAAATGTACTATGTTTTGTAAGGTTAAAGTCACTTTCGAAGTTCCGAATGCTTATGTCGGCGCATCTTGGCTTGACGCAACGATTGAATTAATTCCAAAAGGTAAAACAAAAGGTTTTAAAACTTCCAAGCGGGTAATGTCACTTTAACTCATTGTCGCAGGGATATGCTACCAATTAGCTCATCTCTGCGAAGATAAATTTTATAAAGGAAAGAAAAAATTATGGAAACAGATGACAAGCTAAAAGCGATAGATGAACAAGTCTATAAGTTTACAGAAGAAGAATTAGAAATGACAGAGGAAGAAGTGGATAAAATGCTACTCGAAGATTATGGCTCTGAAGAAGAAGTCGAAAAAGCGTTAGAAGCTTTTAGAGATGGTATTTAGCATTATAGAGTGTTATTTGCTTACTTATTATCGGTGGAGTTTTATTTCTTGCGATTTTTGGAAGCCTTATTGCGTATATCGTTCAAATGTGGGCGCAGAAATTTTCTCCTGCTCCTCATGTCGGTGTCATTCTTTCTACCGAAGCTGTCTTTGCTTGTATTTTTGCTTATTTTCTATATGGTGAAAAATTTACTCTCTTTATGTGGATCGGCGCATTACTCGTATTAGCCGGTATTTTACTCACACAGGGAATTTTGACTTTTAGGAGTGGGGGTCGGGTTTAAAGTGTTATCTTTTATCAGTGTTCATCCGTGTCCATCTCTGGTAAAAATCCTAAAACTTCTCCAAATAATATTTCGCAATATCCAAAAAGGAAAAATTTACTTTGTAGTTTTTATCTAAGACGCCTGCGATTTCTTTCATTTTGTCTTGTGAAATTCGATTTGTGTTTGTGGAGCCAATGACGATTAGATTCCCACTTCGATTTTTTTGGAAGAAGTAGATTTGTGCGAATTCGTGTTCAATAGTTTGAATGTCTTCTTGCATTTTTTCGTGGTTATTGATGTTAAAGACTACGATTCCATTTTGTTTGAGTCTGGATTTTAGTTTTTGTAGAAAAGTTTGTCCTTTGAATTTATTGGCTACACCAGTGGAGTCAGTGTCAGAGGTTGGCTTTAGAAATGCGTCCATATAGATTACGTCATAATTTTTCCCAGGAAGCAAAATGAAATTAGCCGCATCATCAGTGAAGATTCGAGTAGATGGATGAACTTTTAATTTAAAATACTTTTTGGCAATTTCTACAATAGCTGGATCAATTTCGACTGCATCAACTTTGACATGGGGGAAGTAGTGATTTAGAAAATGAACCATTCCGCCGCCACCAAGACCAATGAGAAGTGTATCAGAATGTTCTTTGTTTAAAAAAAATGAGGCAAACATGGTTTGTGTATAAAGTAAAAATAAATTCTGTGGGTAGTTTAAATCAATAGTAGATTCAAGAGCTTCCTCGCCGCTGTCCCTTACAAAGTAGAGTTGTCTTAGACTTCCATAATCGGCTACCTTGATGTGAGAATACTTTGATTTAACCTCTGCGACTAACTCTTCTGATATGGAATTTGTAGTCTGTGGTGTTTTAGGATTTGTTTGTTTTTCTGAGCAGACAATTGTAAATGCGATGAGTATTATACTTAGGGAAATGAATGATTTTTGGCGCAAAGTTCTATCCTTTTTCGCCAAGCTATAGAGACTAATCGGGGGGTAAATCTTTTAATGCTTGCAGAAAAATCCTTTGATTTAGAGAGTAAGTTTTAATGATCGACCTTTCTTATTTTAGTCAGCTTTCAGGAAATAATATAAGTTTTTTACTGAGAGTAATGAATATTTTTGTGAATGAAACTCCAAAAGATTTATCTGAGTTAGAATTAAACTTCAATGAATCTAATTATACAAAGGTAAAAGAAATTAGTCACAAACTCAAAGGACTTTTTAAAAGTTATAATATGGTTGATTTGACTTCTGATACAATCGAATTAGAAAAACATGCAAAGTCGGAAATGTTTTCTGATAGAAGTAGTGAACTTGTACAAAAAATAATCAGCCAATACAAACAAGCTAGACTTGAAATGATTGAACTGATGGAAAAGTATAACAATCAGCTAAAGTAACGAGAGTTTGGCATAAAAAAATTTTCGTTTTGTCATCCCCATGCGTTGGTCGCGAATACTTGGAGCAGGGTGGAACCCTAATCGGGGATCTCAAGTAATAAATAAAAGCCTACTTAGAACTACAGATTGCCAACAGAAAATTTTGGGAATGACACATTGTAATCATAGGTATTTTTAAAACTTCTTACATCAAATTCGCATTAATTTGAATTCGTCTTTTTGTATAACTCTATCCCATTTACATCATATATAATAGAATACGACTTACTTGCTAAAATTTCTTCTAACATTTTTTCAATTCTCTTTCTATCTACATAGGGTGTGATTCCATTTTTTTTATCTACTAGTAAATAATCTTTGTCTAAATTTTTTTCATGGAGCGGATAAATGGCATTATGCCTAGAAATAAATCCTCCTAAATCAAATTGAGTAGCCACAGTTTTACCTTTTGGAATTTGGCTGATTGTGTTTTTGATATTTTCCACTCTAATTGGGTTAGTTTCAATTTTAGAGTAGGGGAAAAATTTATCTCCTGAACTTGAATAAAGAGAAATAGAAATACAAAAAAGCAGGATACTAAAACTGTATTTTTCATAGTTTGAAATTTTTATTTTTTCTAATGATAAAATGAATCCTATTACAAAGAAAGAAATAACAGAGTAGGAATAATAATTGTAAAGAGTATTGTACCAAATTCTATCCGAAATAAAATGAAGTAGAAAAATAGGAAGGCTAACAAGAATTAAACTCGGTTGTAGTAAAACTGGGTTAAATGATAATACAAAATCTCGTAGGATTTTCCACTTGGAAAAAAATAGATATGAAACTTTCACAGGATTTGTAATTAGGTTAACAAATATTTCTGGATAAGACCTTCCCCATTTTTCCCAGTCTTTTAGCCAATTTACGTGGGCTGACTTATCTATAAAACTTTGAAAAAATTTCGGAACAAAAAAGAAATACAACAAAGAAACGGCAACTATGGATAATCCGTATTTCCAATCTTTTTGAATTAGAAAATAGATTCCTAGAAAGAATAGATAAATTGCCATGTCTTCTTTTAGTAAAAGTAAAAGTAAAATAGACAAAATTTCTAAATAGGTTTTCTGGAATTCCTTTCCTACAAAAAAAAGTAAAAAAAAGAAAACGGCTAAAAGTTCAAAGTGATAAGAAAAAAAAAGTCGATGTAAATATAAATTACACGATAAAAAAATTAATGAGAAATAAAACAAATTTCCTCTGATATTTTTTTTAAGAAGTAAAATTGTTATTAAAATGTAAGAAGCAATTATAAAAAATAATAATCCATAAGCATATCCGAGTCTAGTTTCAGAAAGAAATAAAAAAGGCGATAGAATTAGAATGGAAGGAGAAAAATGGTGAGAGAGGTAATTGCCTGTTACCCTTGAACCATAATGATGAGTTTGAAAAAAATTACCTAAGAGAGAATTATTAAGAATTTCTGCAATAGCTAAAAAATCAAAGTCCGCTAGAAAAAAAGAATTTAGATGCTGAAATAAAATGACTAAGTAGCTTGTTGTTAAACAAAAAAATAAAACAAATGCAAATAGAATTTCTTTTTTTAGAGATTGGGAAAAAATTTCTACTTTTGAAGAGTTCGAATGTTTTGAAATTCGAGTCTGAGTGAATTGCAAAAATCCCAGTCCCGCAAAAGCCAGGCTCAAAATTTTCAAGAACGGGCGTGGATTTTCGATTTCTAAAAACAATGGCAGTAAATAAAAGATTACCGGCATAACTAGTGCTATAGAAAAATAAAATGTATTCATTTGGTCTTTTCCATCTCGATGTTTTCTTTTCGATTGACTACTACTTTTAGTTTTCAATTATATAAATTATATTTAGAATCATTACAATTTTAGGAAAATATCAGATTTGAATGCCAAAAAAGAAAGTTTCTAAAGCGTTTGTCTTGAAAAGATATTGTCTTTAGGGTTTTAAATAATTTATAGGTAACTTATACATGACTTTAAGAGAAAAAGAAAAAATCTTACTTCAGAAAATCAAAGCGGGTGATAAATACGCTTACATGGAGCTAGTCACACCTTTTAGAGAAAGACTATTTCGCAAAGCAAAATCAATGGTCAAAGATGATGATGATGCAGATGATATTGTGCAAGATGCGATGATTGCAGGTTATAAATCAATTGTAAACTTTAGAGCCGAAGCGGGAGTTTATACATGGCTTTACAGAATTGTTATTAATAAGTCCAAAGATTTATTGACAAAACGAAAAAGAATGGTAGAAAAATCAATTGATGACAACGAGCAACAATTTGTAGATGATCGACTAGGTTTTGAAAAAAAATTAGAACTCTCAGATGAGTCTTCCTATCTAATAAAAAAGATAAACCAACTAGAAAACATTTATAAAGAAGTCATAGAACTCCGTTACTTTGAAGAGATGTCCTATTCGGATATAGCAGAGCTTTTGGAGTGCAATGTGGGAACTGTGAAGAGCCGTTTGTTCAAGGCTAAAGAAATCTTAAAACATATGATTTTACAAGACGAGAGAGGAGAAGTTAAAATTGGTACATAGATCAAATTTATTAAATTGGTTAAAGACAAAGATTGATGGAATTTCGCGAGAAGACGAGACAGACCACGTACATATTGAGTGTAGTTTAATAAGAGCGATTTCTGAATACCGAGAAAAAGAATTATCTAAGATTTCGTTGGAAGATGATTTTAATAAACGGCTTATGAATCGTTTAGATCATATCGAACTTGAATCAGTGGAAACATATTCTTATGAAACACCGAAGACTTTTAATTTTCCAGTTCTAGTATCTGCTGGTTTTGCGCTTGCTCTTGTTGTTGTTACCTTCACAGTAATGAATGTGGATGACAACAGTAATCCGCACTTTCATAAGTTCCCAGCTCATGTAACTCCAATTGGTTTAAATTCAAACTCCTATTCGCAAATGCATATTGAAGAAGAGACTCTCATTGAAGAATTAAAGAACAATCCTGACAATATAAGGCTTTTAGAAAAATTAGAAACATATTACTTTGAGAATGGAAAAAAAGTACAAGCTACTGAAATTCATTCCATGTTAGAGACTATCTCTAAAAGATATTAAATCTTTCAATTTCGCTGGAGAGTAAATTTACCTGTGGTTTACTCGGTAAATTAATTCTCTCCTATAACTATAATTTCTCTTCTAATTCTAGATATTCTGTACAGTATGACATTATTAGTGCTTGCAAATTAAAATAGAATTAAAAAAATACCTTCTACTTTATCATGGCTGAAACAAAACCAACTAACAATAACGAAAATACTACAAATCCACCCAGTATTCAGAAAGCAGGTGGATCGGATAAATCAGTGATTGTTAAGACTCCACAATCAATGAACACCTTATCTGCTACATCCAGATCAATTATGGATGAATTGCGTGATAGGCACAAAGGAAAAGACAGACCAGGATCCAAACCGCTTCACCCAACAGAATTAATCACACTAGATAAAATTACCGACCACTTAAATAAATACAGCAACCTAAGTGAGCAAGCAAAGTCAGTTGCTGGGGTGGATCAGGCTCTAAGACAATTATCAGACATTGATAATGGTGGTCGTGAAAGGATGGCATACATATATCCATTCTTAATTAAAAATGGTTCAAAGGTTCTAGCTAAAATTGCTATTATCTCTCCCCAATATACACATGAAATTAATCTTAAAAATTATCGAGAGTCTTGTTTTGATTATTCCAAAGCAATGGTTGATTTAATTTTATCGAACCGTGCAAAACGAATCAAAGAAATCGACGAGAATAATCCGGGTAATTTCCTATTTCAAAAAAATAAATCGGGGGCACTTTGGCTTTATCCAAACAATTGTTCTCTTGAAGCAGAAATTGGTCTTTTGATTAAAGGTGGATTTAAACCTTATAGTTATATTCCAATCAAAGACTTTATAGATGATTTTATTGATTATGGAAATGAAAAAGGTCTACTTGAGTTAGTGATGCCAGGTTACCACTTGATCATAGATGAAATTGAACTTAAAGAAGACGGTACTTATTTAAGACCTCCCGAAATCGTAAATCATTACCGTGCCCAAGCTGACGGTTTAGAAAAGTTTGTAATGGAGCAGCTTCGTAAATTGGCGGAAGAGGGTGGTTTAAGTGATGTCAAATACAAACTCAATGAATTTAAACGAGAGCATATAGATCTTGCACCTGACGGACGAAGACAGGGAAGAGAAAAAGTAAAAATACTAATTGATATTGTAAAATCTTTTCCATTTGAAAAGTTTAACTCCGAGTTTGCGCGGTCTGTTCAAAATACTTGTAATTTATCTGTTCGCATTTTGGAAAAATTTCTAAGTGATATGAATAATTTATTAGATAGAAAGTATTCTTCTATTTACAATAAACTTACCAAGTCACTTGAAAAATTAATTACAGAAAATACAAAATCAGAGTTAACTTTACTGGCAGTTGATTTAACGCAAGAAGTAGAAAGAGCAGGCATAAAAGAGCCAGAAAAAGTAAAAAGTTTTACTGAAAGACTTAGAAAAGATATCATGAATACTTTTGGAACGTACGCCCCAAAGGACGATAGCGGCAAATCTGTGTTTTACGCTGTGGATCAGAGTTATATGGCGAGCGTATTACATAAATTAGCCTCTCTAGCAATTTCTAATCCTGATTACAAAAAAGAATTGGAATATGCAAAAATCATAAACCAAGAATTAACACTTCAAAAAAATCCTAAACTAAATACAAATATCAAAGAAGATCATATTCATAAATTGACAAGCGATATGAATTCTTTGGAACAACAAGAAAGAGAGAGACTAAAGAAAGAAGCGTTTCAACGTAAGTTCAATCTTCCTGTTGGGCTTATCACATTTATTTTTCTAATGGCATTTTTTTTGGTGATTTCTTTCTCGGAGGCAAGTCTAGGAACCATCATCTTTGGATTTCCGCTTAGTGCTATTGCTGGTCTGATTGCAGCGGTGTATTTTCGTAAGAAAGACAAATCTTCTACCGAAAATAAACAACCCAAAACTAGTTTTAGTAATGAAACTGGTTCTAATACTGCGATGCAAAAGTCTATAGAAGAAGATATTAGAAAAGAAGACAAAGCAAGTGTTATAGCAAGGGCTGCGATTAACTACGTGTTTCCTAAAAAATACCACACAATTGACGAAAAATTGTATGATATCAATATGCTTAGAACAAAGATTCAAAGTAATTTAGATGATATAAAACGTGCAGTACCAGTGCTCGCAAAAGAAACGGACAATCAAAAAGTTTCCTCAGCGATTGAATATTCTCTCATGACAAACAGTGTGGTTATTGCAATTCCAGCAGACGTAGTGCCCAGAGGGAAACCGGCATCAGTTATTATCAATAAAGAAGATTTTAAATCTCCTTTGATGCGTAATCAGATGTCAGAGTATTACCGTGCATTAGCCGAAAAAAATAAATATGATACAGCACTGCTGAAATATTATACTTTTTTAATCAATACAATTGAAGTAGAATATTATAAATTTCTAAATCGAAAAATTGGCTAACTCATTAAAATTTTTTGTTAGAGTCTAACTTTAATTTGTCTCTATTAATATCTTTCGAATAAGTTTTTCTAGTAGTGGTTGGTGTTTTTTGTTTGGAGACTGTAGTCGTTTGCTTCTTGATTGGGATNNGGATCAATTCTTTGTTCACTGTTTTGAAATGTGAGCATATTTTTTATATCAGGAAAAGAATTTTTGTCTATAGGCAAAATCATATTTTGCGCTAATTCATTTTCGTTAAAAATAGAAATACGATTATTCTTTTCTAATTTTAGTTCACTTGCACTAGAATTTATTTTTACAAGGGTTGTTCCATTTAATACATTTAGTATTGTAAGGCAGGTAGTTTTATCGCATACACTTGGTTTATTTTTAGTGTCTTTTGGAGTTACTTGGGTGAGTAAAATACTTTCTTTGATAGAAGTAAGCAGATTGGGAGTTATAAGAGTTATTTGATGATCTTCGTTGTTAGTTATCGCTGTCAGTATTTTGCCGTAGTTTACCGAAATATGTGTGTTTGTATTGCCTTCGAGGTTTAATACATTGGTAACAGTTATTTCCGAGTTAGGTGCGAGTTTGATAACATCTTCTATGCCAAGGAGCAATTCTAAAGAACTATTTTCACCAGTTTTTATAATATCCTCTTTTTCTAATTCTAAATCCTTTGTTATTTTTATTTCAACTTTATCTCGAGTTATGCTCACATTTCCTTCGAAGTAGTTTACTTTTAGAAGGAGTGTGTCTGGGATTTTTTTATCGGTTTCTTGAACAGAAGATTCATTTTGTTTTCCGTTGCAAAAAAATAAAGTTAGTATAAAAAAAGAAATGATAAGTTTCATAAATAAGCTCCAAAGACTGAAATATATTTCTACATATTCCAACCGTTCCTATAACTACAACTATTTTAAAAAAAGGTAACTACTCAGTGCGTTTGCCACAGAGGCACTGAGTCACAGAGATTTTTGAGTTGTGCCAATGCGTCATGCTAAAGAGAGCTGATGCAAAATTTGAATTCAATTTTTGTGTCATAATAGCAAACAATAAGCCTCAATTAACGAAACAGGTTATATTCTGAGAAATTGAATCTCTTTAGATTTCTCTGCGTCTCCGTGCCTCCGTGGCAGAATATTCTTCTGAGAGTTACAAAAAAAGTCTATCAACTCTAAAAAACTTGTCTCTAAACGCATTGGCTACAATGTTTCCTAAATGACTGTGCAAGTAAAAATCTGTGGGATCAAAACTTTGGATGTAGCTCTTTCTGCATTGGAGTCAGGTGCTGATTTTATTGGGCTAAATTTCTCCCCTGAAAGTAAACGCAAGGTAGGTTTAGCAGATGCGGTTTCTATCTACAATGAACTTGAGAAGCGAAATAGCAAAGCCTTGTCAGTGGTTGGATTGTTTTATAAAAATTCGCTAGCTGAAATCCAAAAGACGCTAGAAGAAATTCCGTTTGACTTTGTGCAATTTGTTACCCACGATGAGACAATACATTTCGATACCATAAAAAAATTACATAAAAAAGTAATTCCACAAATTTCTGTTAGAGAAAAAGTCTCAGACAAAGACTTAGAAAAATACAATACTGAACTTATCATACTAGATAGTTATAAAGAAGGTTTGGGTGGGGGAAGTGGAAATGTATTTCCCTGGGAAAATGCCAAGTCGGTTAATCGAAAGTATCTGCTCGCCGGCGGGTTAAATCCTTTCAATGTAAGAGAAGCGATTAGCGTTTTACAACCATTTGGCGTTGATGTGGCGTCTGGCGTTGAATCTAGCCCTGGCGAAAAAGATACAAAACTAATAGAAGAATTTATCAAAAATGCAAAAAGAATCTGATCCATTAACAACACCTGCAATGAAACAATTTGCAGAAATCAAAGCAAAACATCCTGACGGAATTGTATTTTTCCGCATGGGGGATTTTTATGAAATGTTTATGGAGGATGCAATCACTGCGTCGGCTATTTTAGATATTGCGCTCACTAAAAGACAAAATCAAATTCCAATGTGTGGAATTCCTTACCACGCAACAGAAAGTTATATCTCAAGACTCATAGGTGCTAGAAAAAAAGTAGTTATCTGCGAACAAATTAAATCAGACGATCCAAATGTAAAACTATTACAAAGAGAAGTGGTGCGAATTGTAACTCCAGGAACGGTAATAGAAGAAAATCTAATTGGCTCTTACAATAATAATTACTTTGCCGTATTTGCTTTTGATCTAAAACAAATTTTAGTTGCTTTTGCGGATATTTCTACAGGCGATTTGTATTATTTTAGTTTTACTAGAGAGGCAAAAGAAGATTTATTTGCTACGATTCGAAAATTTGACCCAAAAGAAATTATGCTTCTAAAAGAAGAAGAAGAGTATTGGAAAAATTTTCACTTCGATGAAATTTGTGTAAATACAATTCTAGAAAAAAAAGAAATTGATTTTGCTAAGACAAATAAAGAGTTAAAATTTTCAAAACTAGAGATCTTAATTCAACATATCATCGACAGGAATTTTAAAAAGAGTAGTTTTGAATTTAAAAATCCAATCATCATGGATGATAGCGATTACATGGAATTAGATGAAGACACTGTTCGAAATCTAGACTTAATCGAAAACCAAAATGAAGCAAGTAAACATCACTCTCTATTTACAGTTCTAAATAAATGCCAAACTGGAATTGGAAAAAGAGTTTTAAAAAACAAAATTCTTTTCCCGACTAAAAGTACGTCTGCTTTAGAATTGATTTGGAGTCAGATTAAAATTCTAGATGAAAATAAAAAAATCAAAACAAAACTAATCGAGGAACTTTCTGAATTTGCAGACATAGAGCGAATTATATCTAGGTTTAGAGGTGGCAAAGGTTTACCTCGAGACTTTAAAACAATTCTTAGAACCATCGAAATAACAAAAACAATTCAATCTGTATTAAAAACAATCGACTATAAGTTTACGATTCCTGAAAAAAAGTTAGACTCTGTGTTTAATTTTATTTCAGAAAGACTTTCCGAAAACGAACTTCCGCCGATTTTAGGTGGCGAAGGTGCTTTCTTAAAGTCAGGGTTTAACACTGACTTAGACAAAGCACGTGAGGCAAAGACAAAAGGAAAAGACTGGATCATTGCGCTAGAGGATAAGGAGCGTAAGGCGCTCTCGTTAAATACGCTGAAAATTCGCTACAATAAAGTAGTAGGGTTCTATGTAGAGTTATCTAGAAAGGACTCAGAATTAGCCCCAAGCCGCTATCAAAAGAAACAAACGCTTGTTACCTCAGAAAGATTTACCTTTCCTGAATTAGAAGATATTGAACGAACGATTTTAGAAGCCGACGAAATCATTCAGTCTATCGAGAAAGAAGAATTTGATAAAATGATGTTAGAAGTTCTAAAAGAATTTCATAGCTTCATTGCTCTTTCAAAAGAGATTGGTCAATTGGATTATATACTCTCTCTTTCTACTTGTAAGGATGAATACAATTGGACAAAAGCTGACTTAAATGAAAAAGGCGAACTTACTTTAATCGAAGCGCGTCATCCTGTAATCGAAAAATTTATGAAGATAGGCGAGAGATTTGTGGGTAATGATGTGTATCTCAATCGAACCAATTCCGCTATTGCAATTCTCACAGGTCCAAACATGGCAGGTAAGTCGACTTATATGCGGCAAATCGCTCTTTGCCAGATACTGTTTCAAATGGGTTCTTATATCCCTGCCAAAAAAGCAAATCTTTCTATTGTAGATAAGCTATTTACCCGAATTGGATCTGGAGATGATATCACTACGGGTCAGTCTACTTTTTATGTTGAAATGAAAGAAACTGCTCATATTCTAAAAAATAAAACTCCAAATAGCCTTGTATTATTTGACGAAATAGGGCGTGGAACTTCTACTTATGATGGAATGAGTCTTGCCTGGTCTATCTTAGAGTATTTGTCTACAGGAAACCAAGTAAAGACTAAAACTATTTTTGCTACGCATTACCATGAGTTGACTCAACTAGAAAAAGAATCTGGAATTTTTAATCTCTATATGGATACGGTTGAGGACAACGAAGATATTATTTTTTTAAAGAAAGTAAAAATGGGTAAGGCAAAAAAATCTTTCGGGATTTATGTGGCTAAGCTTGCTGGAGTTCCTGAAGAAATTATCGAGCGAGCGAAAATTCTATTAGAAGGACTTGAATCTAAACGAAAAGAAATTAAATTAAAACCAGTAGAAGAACCTTCCCTTTTTCCAAAGGAGACCGAAAAAGACTTACGACAAACAAAGATTATCCGCGAGTTAGAAAAAATTCAGATTGAAACTATTACTCCGATAGAAGCATTACAAATTTTAAATGAATTGAAGAAATATACGAGGGGTGTGTAATGCAAGACCTGAGTAATATTTTATTTTGTGGAGCATTTGAAGGGGAAACTGACCATTTGGCGAAGTATGCCAGTCTCAAAGTCTACAATACAGGTGTTGGCTTTTTTGATACACTTTTTAATTTACAAAGATACCTCTCAAAGATGAAAGATATTAAATCGATTGTGTTCTTAGGCTCTGCGGGAGCATACAGACATTCCAAAAGGCAAATCGGAGAAATTGTTTATTCTAATAAATTTGTTTATAAAGATATTGCTGAGGTAAAAGGGATGGTTAAAGTTCCAGATGTCATTGGCAAACACATATTAACCGATGCCGATTCCAGATTTACACCATTGATTAAAAATCAGAAATTACCAGAGGCAATTTCTAATTCAACCAACTACGTCACCCTAGTCGATCTTACCATGGAAGAGCTTGTAGATTCTCTTTATGATGTGGATGTAGAAAATATGGAAGCATTTCCCATTGCCTATGTCGCGACACGTTTATCTATTCCGTTTACCGCATTTTACTATGTTACAAACTATGTAGGGGCTAACGGTAGTATAGACTGGAACCAAAACTGGCGTCATGGTTCCAACATTCTACAAAAAGAAATTTTGAAGTTTATACTTTAAGCTCTTCCCTTATAACCAATCACATCCATAAAAGCAGAAACGGAAAACACCGCTTTGCCGGGACCTGGCTCACCGTATCCGGGTGGCACTGGTAAGTTGTATTTCTCAAAAGTATTTTTCCAAACAGTAAGTAACTCGCAGAAATATTCAAGTGGAGGACCTGCTTGTGTTCCGAGAGTAGTGTAAGGCTCAGGACACCAAGCTGTAAAACGAGGCATGATTCCTTTGGACATAAAAAAATCTAAACCTTCTCCAGTTGACTTGACTGCTTCGGCAACTGTTGCGAAACCGTAAGGCTCAGAAAGTTCGACTCCACCAACAAAGTTTGGAATGACGTGAGACGGACCGAACACTTCAGCAGAGTCAACGATGCGCCTAATCCATGTTTCCCGCCCGATCCAAGAAGCTTTACCCGGACAGATTTTATCAAATAGATTCGGATCCCATACTTCGTAGTTTGGATGATAGACTTTGATTCCTGCGTCGGCAAACTTTTTACAATCTTCTTTTTCAAATGCTTGTGCGACCAGTTTTCCCATCCATCTTCCTGGGAAATTTTTTTCGATTTCGGTTGGATATTCTAAGTAGAAATCAACTTCATTTTTTTTCTTGAGTGAGGTTAACACCGAACCGCCGGTGATGGTATAGACTTTGGCAACTTGGTCTTCTTTGTCGATCCAGCTCATCACTTCGATGATGTCTTCTATGTCTTTCACACCTGTATAAGGTCGACCTGCATTTTTTTGTTGTCGGTAGTTGTGGTTAATATCGCAGTATGCGCACTCTTCTTCTTTCCCAAAGTATTGACAATTCCGAAACACGGTGAGATAAATGAGATAACCCCACTCAATCACAGGAGCAATTTCGCCAGGAATTTTTCCGCTTTTAGTTTTGTGTTTGTACCAACTTGGGATAGGGGGAAATTCCAAATTGCCCAAGTTAATTTCGCCGATGTAAAGACATGGTTTGTTTTCAAACAAACGAACGACATACGGAGACTCAGGATTGTTGCGAGTAGAAATGACAGTAGGGAGTAAATTAAAATACCCACCGGTTACTTTGATTTCTTCTGGAGTTTTGTAAGCGATTCCTTTTTCCATGTCTGCAACAGGAATATGATCGAACGAAAAAATAAAATAGTCTTTGGATTTGAACTCAGATCCAGTGAGGGATTCAGGCGAAAAATTAATTCCGATTCGAAGCACGTCTTGTTTTAGAATTGCTTCCATGGGAATATTCTTGTATTGTTTCTCCATTTGCTCAAGAAGTGCAATGGTAGAAATTTGTCTTTGTTTTGGGTTTTTAATATCAATAGTTGCCATACAGATTTAGACTTTTTTCGATTCCCTACAATGCAAGCGAGAATTATTTTCTAGTTTATTTTTTTGTTAGTAATTAAAACCTAGAAATCGGTTACAAGAATGCAAGAAACAACAAGTATAAATGATGCAGCTCCAGTAGATAACTTACAGGATATGGGAGATTTTTTCTTTAAATCTCTGAATGATTTCATTTTATTTACAAGCGGTTACTATCATATGGCTGAAAATCCTCCTAGAGGAAAGCTGCCTTTTTTGGATGATCCTGAATTTATTGTGGAAGTGGCTTCTTTACAAACTGCATCTATCTCATTTTTTTCTTCTTTTTTTCATGGAAAATTTATGATTCCTGCTCTTGCGATTGAGTATTTTTTAAATAATAGAATTCAAGCAGAAATGATTTTTAATTTATTAAAAGAAAAAGAAATCATTCCTGACGAAGAAAATTTTTTAAGATGTCTTTCTGGAATTGATAAAGAAAATCATTCCTTTTTAGAAGTAAATGATAAAGTGGTAAACGGTGCGTTAACCACGTCGAATCTTTTAGTAAGAGATTCTTTATATAAAACAATTTCCCATCTTCTGGATAATACTCCTGTGGGGCAACTTAGTATTACCCAGACATTTTTAAATACATTTTTATCTGCATTTACTTCTTATATTGAAACTAGAAGTATTGCCTACGCCACTAAAAAAATCTATAATCTAGAAGAAGGAATTTAACTATGAATGAATCAGTAGAATATACAGATAATATTGCTAAACGAGCAAGTGGGGCAAAACGAGAAATCCGCACTTTAAAAACTAGTATTAAGAATGATGTCTTAAAACTTTTAGCAGAAGAATTACTGAAAAATAAAGAATCTATCATAAAAGAAAATGCTAAGGATATAGAAGCAGGAAAAGAAAAAAATCTAAGCCCAGCCCTCCTAGATCGCCTATTGTTAAATGAAAAACGAATTGAGTCTCTTGCTAATTCTGTTTTGGAAATTGCATCCCTACCAGATCCAATTGGAGAAGTAGTTCGTGGAGTGCATCTTCCAAATGGAGTTGAACTTGTGAGTAAACGTGTTCCACTAGGTGTGGTTCTAGTAATTTATGAATCTCGTCCGAATGTAACGATTGATGTCGGCGCACTTTCCTTTAAGTCAGGGAACGTTGCAATTCTTCGTGGGGGAAGTGAGGCGATTCATTCTAACCTTGTATTAATTGGAATTTTTAGAAGTGTTCTGAAACAAAAAAATATCACAGAAGATGCAGTGTTATTTGTAGATAAGACTGATAGATCGCATATCGTTTCCCTTCTAAAAAAAGACAAAGAAATTGATATTGTAGTTCCAAGAGGTGGGGAGGGGCTGATTAGTTTTGTGACTGAGAATTCAAAAATTCCAGTTGTAAAACATGACAAAGGAGTTTGTAATATCTTCGTAGATGCATCTGCCGATTTTGATAAAGCGGTAAATATATTGTTAAACGCTAAAACACAGCGCCCGGGAGTTTGTAATGCAGTAGAAAATATTATTATCCACAAAGACTTTCCTAAAACAAAAGAGTTATTTACTGCCTTAAAAGCCAAGGGAGTAGATTTATTACTAGACAATTCACTTTTACAAATTTTTCCAGATGCTAGGCTTGCGACTGATGATGATTATGCGCTTGAATTTTTAGATTTGCGTTTATCGGCTAAGATGGTTTCTAATTTAGAAGAAGCAATTGTGTTTATTGAAAAATATTCTTCCGGTCATTCCGAGGCAATTCTTTCAGAAGACCATAAGAGTATTGAGAAATTCCTTTCTCAGCTAGACTCTGCTGCTTTATTTGTAAATTGTTCAACTAGGTTTCATGATGGAGGCGAATTCGGATTTGGCGCAGAAGTTGGAATTTCTACTGGTAAACTACATGTGAGAGGTCCGATGGGATTAGTTCACTTAACCACGACTAAGACAATTTTACGTGGGGATGGACAAGTCAGAGGATAATGATTGGAATCTTTGGTGGAAGTTTTGATCCTCCTCATTTAGGTCATCTGGGAGTTATAAAATCTTTCTGGAAGTTTTTTCCAGAAAGTAAAAGTCTTATTTTAATTCCAAACTACATTTCTCCTTTTAAAAAAGAGAAGGGGGTAAAAGAGACTGACGTAATTACGATGCTTCAAATTTTAATCGAGGAAAATTCTATTCCAAATACAGTTGTAGAAGAAGTCGAAATTCAAAAAAAAGCTACTAGTTATACCATTGAAACTTTAGAGTATATTCGCTTAAAGTATCCTACTGAAGAAATATTTTTTCTAATAGGTGTGGATAATATAGCAAAATTTTCTATTTGGAAAGAATATAAACGGATTCTTGAAATTACAAAGTTACTTGTATTTGATCGAGAAATGGAGGATAAGAGTAATTTGCCGGAAGAATTGATAGAATATTCCAATCGTATTTTATTTATGGAAAATTCCAAAGTGAAAGCTAGTTCATCGGAAATTCGAGGGTTGCCTCACTCTGATTGGAAATTATTTCTTACACCTAAAGTTATAGAATATATTAATAAAGAAGGGTTATATGGATTTAAAAGCCCAAATTGAATACTTTACAAAAATCGTTCCTGAAGAAGTGACTCATTCTAGATTTGATCATTCGATTCGGGTTGCTATTTGGGCAGAAAAATTTTCCAAGTTACATGGATACTCGAATCCTAGGAAAGCCTATCTTGCTGGAATCTTGCATGATATTACCAAACAAAAGACAAAGGATTTTCACAGGGAAATTTTTCATCGCAATCAGTTTGATTTTTCTACTTTGCCAGAGCCTGCCTACCACCCGTTTTCCGCTGTATTTTATTTGAGAGAAAAATACCAATTTGCCGACGAAGAAATTTTATCTGCGATTCAAAATCATACTTTAGGTGGAGAAAATCTTTCCCTCTTAGATCAAATTCTGTATTTGTCTGATTTTTTAGGATCTGATCATGCGATGAAGCAAAAGGATTTCCAAACTTGGATTTCCAATACCGAAAAGAATTTAGCCTTTGGAATCGTATTAAAATCTAAAATTGTAATTGAAGAGCTAATAATGAAAAGCCACTGGATTCATCCTACGACTCTTGCGACTTACAACTATTATCTGTCTAGCGCGAGTATTTAATGATGTCGTCTTTTTCTTCTTTGTCTTTGTCTATGTTTGGGCTTTCTAGCGAATAACCTTCTTCTGGTAAAACATCGAATTCGATACTATCAATTACTTCTTGTTCATAAGCAACCTGTAATCTGTATTTGCCGGGGCTAAGACGAATAAACCTGTCTTTAATGGAGCTTGTTTCAGCTTCGACTAGTTTTCGTTTTAAATCAATTTCCACAAACCCAAGTGATTCTTTTTCTAGTGTTACAATGAATTCAGTTAACTCACCTGGGTGTCGAGAAAATGTATAAATATAATGAATTGTATCGGAAGGAGCAAAAATAAGATTAGCCCGAGTCATTTTAAAATCGGTTACCATATAAAGCTCCCGCTCCAAAATACTTTTGTCTTCGTCTTGGGTTGTCGCCCATCCGAATTCTCCACTAGAGGGACCACAATTTACAAAGAAGGCAAAGAGAACTAAAAATAGTATTCGTATCAAATGAAAATCTCCTAGTTCTAAAAATCGGATGTTTTAGGGAATTTGCTCGTTATTTTTATCTTCTTCTAAAATTCTAGCCTTGTCAGAAATGTCTTTCTCTCTCGTGCTTGTTGTCCTGTAAAAGTAAGGATTTTGACTATCTGTTGGATTTTGATTTTGAATTTTAGTAATCACGAAAATTCCCTTAAAAAATCCACGGATAATTCTAAAAATTAGGTAAAATAGGAGTATGAAAAATATCAATTTAAACATACTTTCAATTTGGTGGACTTAGGGGAATAGTCAATAGGTTTTTGGAGAGGCCTATCACGGATTACCACCGATGGACACCGATAAATGAATGATAAAAAAATGATATGGATTCAAACCAAACGAAGAATATTCAGAAATTATCGAATTTTTCCCTTTGACCCAGCTTAGGGCAAGTTTCGGTGCTCTCGGTGTTTATCGGTGGTAGTCTTTAAAACTTTTCTTAATTTATAGCATTGCCAGAGGATGGAATTAGTTCTTTACAAATTACGTAGACTTTTTCTTTTTCGAAGAAGTAAGTCTAGAGCTAAATATCCAATGCAAGCCGAGAATGCGAAAAGGGAAATCACTTGCCAAGCGATTTGGAAATTAAAATCTAAAAACTCTAAAATTTTTCCACCTATATAAGGACCAAACGACCAGCCGGCAACTGCGGTCATTGCATAGAAACCCATGTAACGACCGATTGTCTTTTCGGGAGCGAGTTTTGCTACGGTTGCATTTCCCAGAGGTAATACGAAGATTTCTCCAAAGGAAATACAAAATAATAGTCCTGCGTAGGCTAACAAAGAGTTGGCGTATCCAACGGAGAAATATCCAATCATGTAAAGAAGAGAGCCAATTGACATTCCGCATAACGGTCTAATTTTACTCGTTAAGTAACGAGAAATTGGAATTTGAAATAAAAATACGGTAAATCCATTGATGGCAAATATATATCCAATCAAACTAGAATCTAAGTTTTTATATTTACTTAAATATACAGAAAGAGAAGAAAACATTTGAGAGATAGTAATGGAGAGGAAAAATGAAATTAGGCAGAATACTAGAAATAACCTATCTTGCAATACTGACGAAATAGGAGTTCTCGTTTTGGCGTTATCCAATTTTGCAATATCTAAGTAATGTTTTTGAATTAGAATTGCACCGATGATACTTGAAACTGCGGAAACTAAAAATAAAGATTCAAAAGAATATTTGACTAAATATCCTGCTACAATCGGACCCAAAACCCAGGAGAAATTTCCAGCTACTCGAATTCGACTATACCCGTGAATAAAATCATTTAGCGGCAAATGATCCGAAAGCGCTGCTTGGGCTACAGGTTGGAACATAGATGCACACACATAACTAAGTCCCAAAAACGAAACAATGTAAAAATAAGACAGATTCAATTTCATACAGATAATTGCGATTAGTATAAAGACTGCGCGCAAAATTTGCGAGTATGACATGATATTTTTGCGACCAATTAGATCGGAAATTTCTCCGCTATAAATCTGAAACCCAGCCCGCAAAATTGCAGTAAGAATAAAAAAAATTCCAACGTCTGAAACGGATAATTCATATTTTTCGGTGAGAAATATAGAAAGAAACGGAAGCATAGTCGCAAAACCAAAAGCAGAAAACATCCAGCTAAAAAGCAGTATATAAAATGGTTTTCCGTATTTTTTCATGGTGGTGTAATGTTAGAATTCTTTATTAGCTTGTAATGTCCATTTGAATTCAATAACTCAAAGATGTCTAAAAATGCCACAGTGGCACAGAGACTCAGAGAAGAGCGGTAGCTTGGTATCTCTTGCTCTCAAATTCTTTTTAAACGATCCTAGTCGTAAACTTTTTAGGCGTCATATCGGGTGAATTATTGAATCCCCTGTGCCGTGTTAACTTAAAAACAAAAATTTAAACTCTGTGACTCTGTGCCTAGGTGGCAAATAATCTTATAAAATACTATTTGACAAAAAGTATAGTGTATATACACTATATAAAAGGAGATTTACCATGTCAGAAAAAAAGAACGATGATTTAAGAGAGTCTATATTTGGAAAAACTGGGATGCAAGAGAAGTTTGGAATTAAACTTCCACCTGAATCAGCAATCGAATTACAATCGCAGTTTGTAGAATATGTTCCAAAGAAGAGTTTATCAGTCTCGTTTCCAGTTCAAGAAAAACATACTGGACCGCTTGGAATTTTGCAAGGTGGAATTCTAACTGCTTTTTTTGATGATACCTTTGGTCCTCTTAGTTATGCGACTTTGGGCAAACCGATGTTAACCATTGATATTCATGTGCATTTTATTCGTAGTTCTAAACCAGGAGATGTGATTACGGTGAAGGCGGAAATTGTTTCTCGTGGAAGGCAGATGATATTTATGAAAGCAGAAGCGTTTAATCAAAAGAATAAATTAATTGCTACGTCGACCACCTCTGCCTTAATTCTTAGCGAGATGGAAAAGGTTTAGCAGATGGCTACAGATTTTGCTTACACCAAACGGGATTTAGCTAGGATTGGATTTTCTTGTATTCAGTTTAATTTGAAAAAAACTACACGCAAAATCTCCGCCTATTACGATGAAGTTTTAAAGCCGTCGGGGCTAAAGGCAACACAGTTTAGTGTGTTAATTGTTGTAGCAATGGGAGATGCAAGTAGCATTACAGGTATATCTAGATTAGTCGATGTAGACCGTACTACTTTACAAAGAAGTTTAGAAATTTTACAAAGGGATGGTTTTCTAAATGTGCAAAGTGAATCAAAGGGAAATGTTCGAAATATTTCTATTACACCAAAAGGAAAAAAGAAATTAGAATCTGCCATTGAACTCTGGAAAAAAGCACAGGAGAGTATCACGAAAGAATTAGGCTCTGAAAAAGTAAAGGCATTGCTAAAACTGCTAGGCGAAACAAGGAGAGCGAAAGGGTAACTTTTTTTAATTTAATGTTGACATTGGTAACTTTAAGTTTGCAGTGGTTACATGTGGCTGGATTTTGTCTCATTCACATGTAGGAGAAAAAAATGAGCAATGTTGGAAAAAGATACAATGTGGAAGATGCAAGTAAAAACTACGATGTGATTGTAATCGGTTCAGGAATGGGTGGTCTTACTACTGCGGCTTTACTTTCGAAGGCTGGGAAGAAGGTTCTCGTATTAGAGCAACATTATACTGCAGGTGGGTTTACTCATAGTTATTCGCGCAAAGGATATGAATGGGATGTGGGTGTTCATTACATTGGAGATGTGCATAAGGAGTATTCGCCGCTCAGAAAAATGTATGATTTGATTACGGATGGAGAATTAAAATGGGCTTATATGGATGAAGTCTATGATAGAATTATCATCAAAGATAAAGAATATAAATTTAAGGCAGGGGTAGAGAAATTTAAAGAAGAGCTTTTAAAAGATTTTCCTAGCGAAAAAGAGGCAATCGAGAAATACCTAGATTTAATCAGAGATGTAAACCTTTTTGGAATGCCAGCTCTTATTGCTCAGAGAATGAGTCCTGAATTTTTATCGGGTGTGACTTCCTATATCACAGAGCCTGTTGTCAAAAAGTATTTTGGTAGAACTACGCTTGAAGTTCTATCTAGTTTGACTTCTGACAATAAGCTAATTGCTGTTTTGTCCGGTCAGTGGGGTGATTATGGTTTGCCGCCGGCTCAGTCTAGTTTTGCTATGCACGCGGTTGTGGCTCATCACTACCTAGATGGAGGCAACTTTCCTGTAGGCGGTGCTTCTAGTATTGCTAGATCAATTGAAAAAGTTATCCTAAAAGCGGGCGGTAAAATTCTAGTCGGAAAAGAAGTGCAAGAGATACTTTTAAAGAACGGAAAAGCAGTTGGAATCAAAATGGAAACTGGTGATGAGATTTACGCCAAACAAGTAGTAAGTGCGACTGGATATTTTAATACTTATGGCAAACTCATTTCTCGACCTACGGCAGAGTCACTTGGACTTTTAACGAAATTAAAAAGAATCAAACCATCTGTGGGTCATATTTGTCTCTATACTGGAATTAAGGCAACCAAACAAGAATTAAATATTGGCAATGGGAATATATGGATTTACCCCGACTATGATCACGACAAAACTCTATCTACTTACATGGCAAATCAAAATGCTGAACTCTCGATGGTATATATTTCTTTTCCTTCCTTCAAAGATCCAAATTGGGAGGCAAATTTTCCTGGTAAGTCAACGATAGACGTAATCGTGCCTGCCTCTTACGAATGGTTTAAAAAATGGAAAGACGAACCTTGGCGCAAACGTGGAGATGAATACAATGCGTTGAAAGAAAAATTCTCCGAGCGACTTTTAGATTATGTTTATAAATACGTTCCAGAAGTAAAAGGCAAAGTTGACTACTATGAATTATCCACTCCGTTATCCACCGAGTATTTTAATAAATACCAACATGGGGAATTGTATGGTCTAGACCATGACCCTGCTAGGTTTGCCGAAAAATGGATGAAGCCTAAATCTCCGATTGAAAATCTTTATATTACAGGACAGGATATTTTATTTGCTGGTGTTGCGAGTGCTCTTGCGTCAGGTGCGATGACTGCTACAGAGATGTTAGGGGTTAATATCATGAAAACGCTGTTTTAGTTTTAGTGTTTCTACGGCGATGCGAAAGCGATGATTCGACAAGCTCATCACAAGTTAGGCTGGGTAAATAAATTGCCTAATTCAATAGAGATAACTTTTTTGCCTTGCGCTGGTTAATTTGTTTTGGGTAGCAATTTATTTACCTTAGCCGCAAGCGCGGTCGGCGTGTTGTGGTAAATGTCGCATTCATGCGATTCATCGAACAAGTTAACGCCGATTCGCCCACGTGATATTATTTATATACTAGTTGGTATATAGTAATGAATAATTTAGATTCTTCTCAATTAAAAAGATTTACAAAAACTAGGTTTTCTCGAAAATCTGATTAAAGGAAAAATCCATGATTAAATCCAACTACTTTACTTCTAATTCTGATATGCTTTTACATTTTGAAAAATTCATTCCGTGGAATGAGATTGTGCCTGTATATGAAAATAATTTTAAAGACGCTACAAAATATAATGAAACGGGTAATGAGCTGTTGGCGACAGCTCCAAATAATGTCGAAGAGGCTATCGAATACTATCGAACTATTTTAGATGCTGCGGGAGATGTGACTGGTAATTTTGTTTCTGAGCGTGTGAAAGCGATGGATTTGAATGGGGCACATTTTGAAAATGGAAAAGTAACACACCCCAAGGAAATGATTGAGTCTGTAAATAAGGCGAAGGAAGCAGGAATTCAAGCGTATGGATTTCAAAGAAAATTCGGTGGTCTTGGTTTGCCATTTACCGTTCGCGCTCTCATGGGTGAGATTATGTATCGGGTTGATACAAGTTTTGCGATTGCGTTTGGTTGTGTGAATTTGGGAGAAATTTTAGAGCGCATTGCTTCAAAAGAAATGCAAGAGGAATGGATTCCCAAAATGGCTGCCGGAGAGTTTTGTGCTGCAATGGGGCTAACAGAGCCTAACCACGGTTCTGATCTTCCTAATATTAGGACAAAGGCTAGCAAAACTGAGAACGGCAAATGGATGTTAAACGGAACAAAACGATTTATTACCCAAGCTTGTGGTCTTGGAGATACTCCTTCGATTATATTGACTCTTGCACGTAGTGGTGGGAATGGCGCGCGCGGGCTGTCCTTTTTTCTGGTTCATAGTAAAGATGTGCAGATTGCTGGGATTGAGAAGAAGATGGGTTTACATGCCTCGCCTACTTGTGAAGTTGTGTTTGAAAATACTCCTGCTCTTTTGATTGGAGAAGAAGGATTTGGACTTGTGCGGTACACAATGGGTATGCTCAATGGGGCACGTATGGGAATTGCCGCACAGGGAGTAGGTATGGCGACTGCCGCATTCGAAGAAGCTAAAATTTTTGCTTCCACACGAATTCAATTTGGAAAACCTATCGAAGAAATTCCGGCAATTAAAAAAATACTTCGTCGTATGGAGCGCGAAATCATGGCTATGCGCTGTTTGACTCTGGAGGGAGGACGGACTGTTGACATGTACTATTGGCGTATCGAACATTTACGGGAAGCGGGCAAGTCTGATAAAGAAATTTCTAACGATGAAGAGGTTAGATATTGGAATAAACTGGCTGATTTGCTCACTCCTGTTTCAAAATACTACTGTTCTGAAATGTGCAATCGTATTGCGTATGACGCTTTACAAATTCATGGTGGTTCTGGATTTACTGAGGATTATGATATTGCTAGAATTTATAGAGATGCTAGGATTATTACAATTTATGATGGGACTACTCAAATCCAAGTGATGGCGGCTATCGGTGGTGTGGTTTCTGGAATGAGTGCTACCGGTAATTTTCGTAAATACCTTACTAACGAACTTGCGAAATTTCCCGCTTCTAGTAGGATTCAAAATTTATTTACAACCTTGGAAGAGGCTGTAAATACTTATAAGGAAATTAAAGCAACGGATGTGAGAGATAGTTTTTCTATCGAGTTAGTGGAAGTGGCTACTCGTGTGTTAGCCGGAATTCATTTGGAAAAGACTGCGCATTCTTTGGATGGTGATGCGAAACTCTATCGCTTGAAACATGCTGAGGAGTATAATGTGGATAGCTTCGCTATTAGTTTGGGGAATATTTCGCGGATGAAGGATTTTTCTGATGTAGAAAAATTGTAGGGCATAGCTTCGCTGTTTTGGTTGGTTGCGTGGACTGAGATTGTTTCTTTGATCGGATACTTTTGTGGCTTTTTATATGTAGCCGCTCTCTTGATAGCGCAATACTCTGCTGAAATAGGACTTGTTTTGCTCTAGACGTATCTCACCGAATAAATTAAGATTTGGGAGAGTGGGAATTCCAGCTTTTACCAGGTATTCGGAAACAGTCTTTGCAAAATCTACAGAGTCAGCCTTTAACAAATATACGAAAATGGCAGACATCGACATACCGAGGCTTGATCTCAGAAGTTGCATTTCCGCCCAATCAGATCCAAAGGGTCGAACGCCAATTTTATGCAAGTTCTGATCTTTATCTTGGTACTTCGTAGTCACGTTTGAATACTGTGGGATTAGACCATTAATAATATGAATATCATATTTGCGTATTAGATAATGCAGATACAATTTGATTCCCTTATATTTTTTAAGTTTCTTCTTGAGCATTTCCATAAAGTGATTCGGAACCATAAGAGAAGAGCTAACTTCTATTAGCCCCATATTATCTTCAGTCGCAAATTTCTCCGTCTTACAGAACGTTTTTCCATCTCTAAAAATTCCTTTTCGATTAACTTCTTCCTCTCTGTTTAACAGAGCTAATTTTTCATCCATTCGTTTCATCGCGGCAAGATATTTTTCTTCAAACATTTTTTCTCTCCCTAACTGTTTGGTTATAGAATGAGAAAAACTGTGCTGAAAAAAGTAAAATTTTTACGCAGTTGAGTGAATTTTTTACGGGAATAGGATGCAAGAAATTTGACTAAACTTTGGCAATCATCAAATATTTGACCAATGTTTTTTCTCTAACACTAGCCCATTTTTTGGGGAGTTAATTTAACTGAGCTGTTTTCTATTAGATTTCGTAATGGCTTTAGATCTAATTTTCTTTCTTAGTTCCTTTCCTCTTTTTTTATTTAGCTCTAAAATAATTTTCAGTTTTTCCATTTGCAAAGGAGACCTATGAAACATTCTCATAAAAATCCTTTCGGTCATTATATACCATCTCGCTTTTGAGTGGGCATAAATTTCCCCAGTGAGCGGTGAACTGATAGTTGCCTTTGTGTAGAGCCTTTTATTTTTTGCGATAGTAATCCATGCGCGGCAAATTACCTCTTGCCCCAGTGGACAAGCTTTATCATATTTTACAAAAAGTTGATCTGTCATTACAAAATGACCTGCGTGAAAACAAGTCACTCCCTGAGCTTCATCTAATAAAGATGCCAAAATTCCGCCATGCGTATAACCAGGAGCACCTTCAGAAAATTTTTGGAATACGAATTGAAATACTACTTCTCCTGTCTCGGGATCAAAGGGAAATACAGCATGTAAACCCTTTGAATTTTCCGGACCGCAACCAAAACAATTTAAATGGTGCCAATCTTGTGAAGTGGAACTTGGTTTATAATGACTAGATTCTTCGTCGTTCATATTATCCTTTGAATCCTATTTCGTAATTTTAAAATTATACCTTGTGGGTAATTTCGATTTGGCTAAATTAAAAAATTCTCTGCCCATTCGCGCACGTTTCCAGCACCGAGGCTAACTAAGTAATCGCCCGAAAGAATATATTTTTTAATGATAGGAATATCTCTCTCTAAATCTCCTGTGAGTAAAATAGTTCTCTCTTTATTTTCAAGGTGATCGTAAATTAATTCTGTCGAGATTCCTTCAATTGGAGTTTCTCCTGCAGAATAAATAGGGAGGAGGAAAAGTAGATCACTATCGCCTAACGCTTTTGCAAAATCTTTATAATGATCTCGAGTTCTGGTATAACGATGTGGTTGAAAGATAATACAGCATTTTGCACCCACCGGACGCATTCGTTTGATGGATTGAATTACTGCCAGTATCTCGGTCGGATGATGTCCGTAGTCGTCATATACATTTACATTATTCACAGTTCCTAAATGCTCCAGTCTGCGCTTAACGCCATTATATCCCTTTAGAATTTCTAGAATTTTATTTAGATCAACGCCTACTTTTTCAGCCGCAAGCATAGCAGCAAAAGCATTTTTTAAATAATGATCTCCTGCAAAAGGGAGTTTTATTTTTTTTAGACTTCCATTTTTGTAAAAACTAAGTTCATTGTCAAAAATCTCGAATGGTTCTAGTTGAATTTCTGGAAAATTTTCTTTTGCAAAATTTATCTGCGAAGTTTCTATATACCCAATTACATTCTTTTGGTCTTCCAGTAAACTGATTGAACTTTGTATTCCTTTATCACCAAGGTAAACAATTGAAAATGAAGATTTTTTATTGTGAATGAATTTTGCAAATGCCTCGTGTAAATTCTCTTCTGATTTATAATAATCCAAATGGTCGTTGTCAATATTGGTTACTATTTTAATGTCTGCTTTGTGGTTTAAGAAAGTTCCGTCCGATTCATCAGATTCGTATACTCCCCATTTGCCGTTGTCCCATTTTCCACCTCTGTCATTTAGAAAACCAACCTCGCCCCCTAGCATGATCGATGGGTTCTCTGAGGCTTCGAGTAGAATTTGCCCAGTCATCGCAGTAGTAGTTGTTTTTCCATGAGACCCAGCAACCGCTATAGAAAATTTTTTAGAGAATAGTTCATGCAAAAGTTCCGAGCGGTGAATCAGTGTTTTGTGCTCATCAATCGATTTTTTGAAAATAGGATGATCTTCTTTTACTGCAGAGGAAAACACAACGTAATCAATACCATCTAGATTTATCGACTCAGGGTCGTGTGAAATTTTGGCACCACGCATTTCTAACTTTCTAACAGTATCAGATTTTGATTTATCGTAACCTTTAACTTCTATTTTTAAATCTAAAAGAATATGGGCTAACGATGACATGCCTGAACCACCGATTCCAATAAAAAATGGTTTTTTATCTTTCAAAATTCACTCTTGGAAAAAAAATTTTACTGTATCAATTGCCGCATTAATTCTAGCACATTTGAATGATTTTTCTGTAACTTGAATTAATAACTCTCTGTTTTTAGAAATTTCTAATAGAATATCTACTAACTTTGAATTGTTTTCATCCTTTTGGTTTAAAACCCAAGCACCTGCATTGTCTTCAAAATACTTTGCATTGGCTACTTGATGGTTATCCGCAGCGTAAGGATAAGGAACAAGTATTTGAGGTAATGAATACAATGCACATTCTGAAATCACTCCAGCACCAGATCTAGCGATTACCAAGTTTGCCCACTCGTAATGTGTTTTCATGTCTTCAGAGTAAGAAATAATATCCGCTGACTTTTGGGATTTGGCTTTAGCTTCATCGTAAAGAGAAGTTCCAGTTAATAGACGAAAGTTAAAATTTTTAGAGATTTCAGGATTATTCATGGAGCTAATCACCATATTATTTATTTGGCGTGCACCTTGAGAACCACCCATCACTAGAACATTTAATTTTTCTTTTTTATTAACTACGTACATTTTATTCGCATTTACTTTTGCGTCTGGAATAATTTTTTTACGAAGTGGATTACCTAAAACCTTAAAACTATGTTCTTTGAATTTTTGGGTATCTACAGGCGGAAAACTAAATGAAATTTTATCTGCATACTTTCCGAAAATTCGAGTTACCTTTCCCACAACTGTGTTTTGTTCACAAAGGAAAATTTTCTTTCTAAATAAAACTGCATAGAGTAGTGCGGGTAAACTTGAATAGCCGCCCATTGCAATTACACAATCTACTTTCAATTTTCTAAATTGAAAAACCGTTTTTAGGAAATTGTATAAAAATAAAATTGGGACTTTGATAAAGTTTTTACTTAACTGTGGTGTATTATGCCAAATAACGGGACAAGGTGCATCTCTTAAATCGGGGTTATCTTTGTTTCGCACAAGAGAATGAATTACTAAAGACTCAAAGCCTAGGATAGATTTTACATCCATTAGGCTTTCTGCGATTGCTATGCCTGGGGATATATGTCCACCAGTCCCACCTGCTGCAATGATGATCGAACGAATCACGTAATATGTTCCTTCTTAGTTATATTTATTAGTATTCCAAGTGAGATCATGACTGTGAGTAATGACGAACCTCCATAACTCATAAAAGGAAGACTTATTCCAGTAATTGGGAATAGCCCTGTAACTACAAATAAATTTATGATAATTTGAATACTTATCATGAGTATAATTCCTGACCCTAGCAAAAAACCAAAAGGTTCATTAACTCTTTTTACAAGCGAAAATCCTCTTATGATTAGAAATGTAAACAAAGAAAGTAAAACAAGAAATCCAAAAAAACCATAGTCTTGGACAAAAGTGGCCATGATAAAATCTGTATGATTATAAGGAAGAGATCTATGAGAGTGACTTGTTGAAATCTGATTCCCAAACCAACCACTTTCCATAAAAGCTCGAAAGGAAGAATACAATTGAAATCCATCTCCATCTTTATCGCTGTAAGGATTTAACCATACTTCAATTCGTTTTCTCCAATAACTTACTCTGTAGATTAGAAATACAATCAGAGGCAACGTAGATAAAAAACCAATGATTAAGTTTTTCACAGGGAATCCGTTTAAAAAAATTAGAGCTAAAATTATGGAGGAAATTTGTAATGTAGTTCCAAGTGCTGGCTCTAACATAATCAATACTAAAATGATTCCAAGTGCAGCTCCAGGAATCAAATAAGTTTTTGCAGTCTTTTCAGGGATATGTTTTAACTTCACAAAAAAAGCAGAAAGATAAATGATGACTGCTATTTTACAAAACTCACTGGGCTGTAATTGAAATGGACCAAATCCAATCCACCTATGAAAATTTCTTCCTGATTGTGTTTTAACCGTTTTACTTAGTCCTGGAATAAAAACTAAAATTAAGAGGATAATGGATAATACAATTAAGTAGACTGCATAATGTTGAAATAATCTATAAGGTATAACCGAAAATACAAGGAAGAAAAAAAACGAAACTCCAAGCCAAACAGCTTGTTTTTTTAAGAAGAAATATGGATCTTCTGTTAGTTTATTTGCTGTAACTGTTGAACCAGAGAATAATGCTGATATGCCGACAAGTAACAAAATTAAAATGATGTATACTAAAGGAAGGTCAATTGGATTTTTTCCAATCACTATAAAATTTTTGAACCAATCCTTTAGAAATTTTATCATATCAGTTATTGAATTCGAAGTGTCGACAGTGCAAAAAGGGCAAGGATTACACCAATGATCCAAAAACGGATTACGATTTTGGTTTCTTTGATTCCCATTAATTCAAAGTGGTGATGAATCGGAGCCATTTTAAAAATTCTTTTTCCGGTTAACTTAAATGAACCGACTTGTAAAATTACACTTATCGCTTCCATCACAAACACTCCACCTAAAATAAAAAGTAAAATCTCTTTTTTAAGCATCACCGAAACCATCCCAAGAGTTGCTCCGAGAAATAAAGAACCTGTATCTCCCATAAAAACCTCTGCCGGATGAGTGTTAAACCATAAAAATCCGAGTAGGGCACCAGCTAGAGCTGATAGGAAAACAGAATACTCATGTGCACCGGATAGGTAAGGAATATTTAGGTAATTCGCAGCAATCGGAGTCCCTGAGGCATAGGCAATAATTGCAAGTGTAATTGTAGCAATCATTACTGTTCCTGTGGCTAATCCGTCTAATCCGTCAGTGAGATTTACTCCATGTGAACTTCCAATAATCACAAGAATAGAAAAAGGAATTGCAAAAATTCCAAGTGTAATAACCGGACCCTTGATGAAAGGAAGAAATAAATCAGTTAGTGTGAAGTTAATTCCTTTTCCATCTGAGTGAAATTCTCCAGTATAATAGTAAAAAATAAAACAAAATCCAAACGCAATTAATGCGGATAATCCAAATTTAACTCTACTTTTCATTCCACCTTTTAACTTTAGAATAGCTTTTTCATAATCGTCTCTAAAACCAAGCATGGAAAAAAGAAAACTAAATACAGTCAAAAGCACCAAGTTTAAATTTTTTAAATTACCCCAGAGTAGTACGGATAGAATTAGTGTGGATATTATCATTAATCCGCCCATGGTAGGCGTTCCTGCTTTTACTGCGTGTGAGCCTGGTCCATCTGTTCTAACAGTTTCACTAAACTTCAAACCATAGAGATATTGGATAATTCGTTTTCCTAAAAAGAAAGAGAGGAACATAGATGTTAGCCCCGCCAAAAGAGCACGAAAGGTAACATAGTTAAAAATTCGCAAAAAACCAATATCATTTCCAAAAACATCATAAATAAATTGAAACATATTAGTTATCTCCTACTTTGTTCATCATGTTGAAACGCCTCGGTTAACTCTCGTAAGTCGCTGAAGTCTTCTTTTTTATTTCCAATAATTTGAACAGTTTCATGCCCCTTTCCGGCTACTAAAAGTAATCCTTGATCGGGTAATATTTCTATACCTTTTTTGATTGCTTGTCGTCTGTTTGTTATCCTCAAAAAGGAAGAGAACTTTTTAGGAAATCCAGCTTGAATATCATCTAGAATTTTTTCTGGATCTTCGGTTCTTGGATTGTCAGAGGTAATGATTACTAAGTCGGAAAGTTTAGATGCAATTTTACCCATGATTGGTCGTTTAGTTTTATCTCTATCTCCACCACAACCAAATACGCAGATCACTTTGCTGTGTGGTATCTCTTGAATACTCTTTAATACATTTGATAGTGCATCCGGCGTATGCGCATAATCTACAATAGCCACACGAGTTTTTTTATTGTTGTAAACTATTTGGAATCTTCCGTTCACAGGAATTAATGTTCCAACTGTATTTCGTATAGATTCTAACTCTAAACCTAAAGCTCTTGCTGCTACTATCGCTAGAGATACGTTTAGATAATTAAAATTTCCAAGTAAGTTTGTTGTTACACTCACTTGTCTACTCCCTTTTTCTTTGAAGTCGAAATTGATTCCTCTTAGAGAAAGTTCGTTGATTTTACCTTCGAAGTGTTTTCCCTTTCCAAATTGGAGTAGGTTTAACTTTAAGTTTGATTTTTTTATCAGCGAATACATCTTATCTGCACCGGCTGAATCCATGGAAATAGCGGCAAACGTATTCTTATGCGCAGACTTTGCTAGTAGTTTAAAAAGTAAAAATTTACTTTTAAGATAGTCGCCCATTGTTTTATGAAAATCTAAATGGTCTCTTGTGAGGTTTGTAAATAAAGCCCCGTATAGATGAAGTCCATTCAGTCTTCCGAGCTTTAACCCATGGGAACTTGCTTCCATGAATACATATTCAATTTCTTCTTTCACCATATCATCTAGTACTTCATTGAGTGTACTTGCATCTGGTGTAGTGTAACCTGTTTGGATTACTTTATTTCCGTATCTAGTTTCAATTGTTCCAATGATGCCGCAGTTTTTATTTTCGCGAGAAAAAATATCATTTAATATATAGGTCATTGAGGTTTTTCCGTTTGTCCCCGTGACTGCAATGATCTTACATTTTTTGGAAGGTTCCTCTTTTAGGATAGATGCAATAAACCCGTGCACTTGCATTGGGTCTTCTTGGCTTACCAGAACTACTTTGAACTTTTGCGCCTCGGCTAAATAGGGGCTATTTTTTCTTACGAGGATTGCTTTTGTTTTTTTTCTAATTGCATCTTCTATGTACTCAATGGATTTTTCCCCAAAGTTTTCATAGAGGCAGAAAATGTCTCCTGTTTCTAATTTTCTACTGTCTGATTGGATGTAAGAGATTTTTTCTTCTTCTGATCCAACTAATAAGGATATTTTTTTTATTTTCTTAACTAATTCAGAAATTAACATACTTGGTTTACTGCTCTAAAGTGGTTTTTAACAAAGTTCTATTTATAAATCTCAAAGCTTTTGTTTTCAGGGGGTAGGATGAGGGTGACAATTTTTTTATGGGAAAAACTCGCTACTGGATTGTTTTTTTTGTAGATAGATTCCATTCTTTCCGCTGAGGTGAAGGAGGCAATTCCAACTTTTAGTTCGTAGTTCTTTTTATAGAGTTCTTCTTTTTTTTGGGAAAGTTTTTTAATCTGTCTATTTAAGTGTGCATGATCGATACTTTGCCAGACTAGCAGAAATCCTACACTAGCAGGAATTGTTATTTTTAAGATCGCTAAAAAAATGAGTCCCAAAGTTGTCTTAATGTCTTTTTTATCTATCCGAGTTACTATCATATTGCCTTCAATACACGTAATTTTGCCGAACGAGAAGAGGGGTTGAGTTTAATTTCCTCATCATTAGTGATAATTGGCTTTTTAGTGAGCACGCTAAACCTTTCGTCCTTAGATATTTCCTTAAAAACTTGCTTTACTATCCTATCTTCTAGAGAATGAAAAGAAATCACGCATAAAATTCCGCCCTGATTCAAAAGATTGGCTAGATTTTCCAAACCTTCCCGAATATGCCCGAGTTCATTGTTCACTTCAATTCGCACTGCCTGAAAAACGCGAAAAGAAGGATGAGTTTTATCAGGCCAAAACTTTCTAGGAATCACCGATTCTACCAATTTCGCTAAATCCAAGGTCGTTCGAATTGGATTTTTCTTTCTCACTAGAAGAATCTTTTCTACAATCTTCTTTGTCCAGTTCTCTTCTCCATATTCTCGGAAGATTTGCGATAATTTTTCAGCCTTATATTTATTCAATACCTCGAAAGCAGTTAGTTTACTTGTCTCATCCAGTCGCATATCCAAGTATTCTTCATTTTTAAAGCTAAAACCCCGCTCGGAGCTAGTTAAATGGAAGGTGGAAATTCCTAAATCTAGCAAAATCCCATCTACTTTATCTTGCCCAATTCTTTCCTGAATATCCTCTGTTGATACTTCTGAAAAATTTCCTTCTAGGGGGAAGAATCTTCCTGAAAATGCCTCTAGTCTTGCACTAGCTCTTCCTAACATAATTGAGTCTCTGTCGTTTAGGATAAGTTTTGCCTTGGGGAATTCTTTTAATAGAAGTTCGCTATGACCGCCTTCGCCTGCCGTTCCATCTAGAAAAATAGGATTTTCTTTGTTTTCGATTTCATGAAAGTATTCCAAAATTTCCTTTGGAAGAACAGGAATATGAGTTGGAACAAAATTTGACATTATCTGCACGAGTCCGCAAACAAAATAGAAGAGCTAGCTAGGTTTTTTGCTAAAACATCTTTTTGTAAAATTTGTAGTTTTTGGATTCCCAACGCTTCCGCTAGAACCGCTTTGTAAGAGAGGGAATAACAAAGATTATACGCATGTCTTTTTTTGATTCCCTTCTTCATGATTTCATCAATCGTCAACGAACAAAATTCATTTCCCGTTTGATTCAACTCGTCAACTGTTACTTCTTCTTTATTCGGATAATAGTAATTCCATGTAGAGCCAGTGGTAAATACCTTGTAGCCGTCATCTAACTTTGTTTTGGTAAGTAAAGATAAACGTTGTGATTTTTTTAAATTCTCTAGGATAAAACTTTTACATCTATCAAACGAGCTAGTTTCACTTTTAAAAAAAGAGGAAATTGGCTGTCTGCATGTATTGATTCCTGGTTTTATATTTGCGACTTCTTCTAGAATTAATTGGATTCCTATTTTACTGCTTAGCTGTTTTTGATTGGAAAATACTATTTCTACAGACTCAGACCCAATTTGCAATAGCACAATTTCTTTTTCTGATTTTGGAATTTCCTCTGAGCTTTGAATTGCTTTGATTGTGAGTTTTGCTTCCTCTTCACTTAGCACTGGCTTTGTTTGGATTTTTAGATTTTCAGTGCGAAAGTAATTTTCTACGTCTCTTAAAACGCTCGTGTCTTTGCCTTGGTTTAGACTTCCAGTGGTAATGTATCCCACTTTTGTAATTTTTTTCTTGAGAGAGGGTCTAAACAGTTCTAACTCTGCTAGTCCTTTATAAATTTGGTCTAAAGTTTCTTTGGAGTTTAGTGCTGCCGTGTTTGTATTTTCTGAAAAATACTCTGTGCATTTGGAATAGGATTTTACTTTTTTTGCCTTACAATTTCGATTTTCTGTTTCAATCTCGAATATACAAAATTCTGTCGCAAATCCTGTTGAGTTTAGAATCAGATGAAACGGATTCGTGCTTGTTTCCTTTATATCTCGATTTAGAATAAAACTACATTTTGCAAAAAAGAAAGGTAGCACAACCAATAGAATCACCCGTATTACAATCATTCCGAAAGAATTTTTAAAAAGCCTAGAAAGTCTAGCACTTTTTACTTTTCCAAATTGGAATAATGATTGGAAAACTTTAAAACTTATAATGCTCCATTAGCCCTTTTAAATACTTTGCGGGTTTATGAATTTCATCGGAAATATTCAGGAGTTCGTTTGATTTTGTAGATATAGCTTTACTTTCTTTTACTAATTTTAATATAGATTCAGATACTTGAGAGATTTCGATTTTTTGATAGACGACGGAATCTTTTATGCTGTCTGCTTTTTTGCTTGCTTCTTCTACATTCGATTGTATTTCCATAATTTTTTCGAGTTGCGAGAGCATTGTGTTCATAATTTCATTTGTTGTTTTAGACAAATCCAAAATCAATTCTTGCACTTCATTGAAAAATTTGATTACCTCTGTAATGCGATCACTTCCTTCTTTGATTGTTCTTCGAAATGTTTTAATGAGAAGAGTACTGTCTTTTACATTTACGGAAGTCTCATCAGCAAGATTGGAAACTTCTTTTGCAACTATCGCAAATCCTTTTCCATTTACCCCTGCTCTAGCGGCTTCTATGGAGGCATTGATCGAGAGCAAATTAGTCTTATCCGCTATATCATCAATTACTCCAATAATTGCTTCAATTTTTTCTGATATTAACTTCATATCATCAATAGAGGAAAGAACGTTGGTAACTTTTTCAGAGCTTACTTCGTATTTGTCAATTGTTCTTTGATTGAGACTACTCAGTGATTCTAAAAGCTGGGCGGTCATAGTCATCGAATGATTTACTTCTGTAATGTTATTTTTTATAATCTCAAGATTTTCGGATTGTAAAACAATCGTATTACTAATCTCAGTCATGCTACTAGAAATTTCTGTGATGGAATTGGCTTGAATTTCTGTTGTGAAAGCTTGATCGTTGCTTAATTTAGTATATACATTGGAAAGATTTTGTAGTTTTTCGGAATACTTCATGTGACTCGTGGACATTTTTTTTACGATATATAATATCCCACCTAAACTCAGGATAAGAGTCTTTAGCCCCAAAATCACGTTACTTAACTTAATACTTTGTCTGTCTATATTAAATTCATATTTATCAAGGTTAAATTCTCCACTAGAAAATTTTCCCAAGATAGATGTAATCTCAGAGATATGAGTCTCTGAAAACTTATCACAAATTAAAACAATCGAAATCAGAACTCCAACAGATGTAATTGTGTATATAAGTGTAATTAGAAAAGGGAAAAAAAAAATCCAAGTGCATTGATAAAAATTGAAATAAAAAATACTCCTAATAAGGATGCGCACAATTTACTTATCTGAAAAATTGGTTTTTCAAAAAGTCTATCAAAGAAGTTTTTTTTGCCCGAAGTATTATGCATTGAGGCATACAATGATTCTGCACGTTTAATATCTTGCCTTGATGGGTTTTTGCGAACGGATACGTAGCCAATAATTTGATTTGATTCTTTGAGAGGTGTAATTGTAGCGTCTACCCAATAGTAATCACCACTTTTACTGCGATTTTTGACAATCCCAGTCCAAACATGACCAGTTTTTATAGTTGACCATAACTCCTTAAAAACCTGGGACGGCATATCAGGATGGCGGATTATATTATGTGGTTTCTTTAATAATTCTGCTTCTTCATATCCACTTATACTTAAAAAATCAGGACTTGCGTAAGTGATTATTCCTTTGGGATCAGTTCTAGATATTAAAACGGAGTCTTCTGGAATATTTATTTCAGTTGCCATGTAACACATTACCTTCAGAAAAATAATTATCAATTATCTTGGTAAATAATAATAGTCCTAAAAGCTAGTCAATTCTTTCGAGAAAAGTTTTTCTTTTTTTTGGGGTTGTGTAAAAAGATATGTCACAGAGGCACTGAGTTCGCAGAGAGTATTGACGCATTCGATAAACTCAGCGTAAGTTTTATTAATTCTTTGCTCTGTGTCTTTGTGCCTCCGTAGCAATTTTTTTTTACACAGTCCCTTATATGTGCGTTTGGTGAGAGATTAATCTCGCGCCTAACGATACGCGCGCAAAATAATATCTAGACGATAAGCGCTATATGTGCACGAGAAATTTATTTTAGGATTTTATACATTCATAATACATTTCGATTACTTTTTTAATTATATTGGTGCGGCTAATGGATTGTAACCTATTGATGGTCTATTTTTATTCAAGAAAAAAATAGTAAGTGAAAGTTGTCAAAATCAAATTCAGTTTTTTGGTGCAAGAAATGGAAAGTAGTCGATTACTAAATAACCGAATAAAAGGTTCTCTAATAATTTAAAATATTAAAAAAATACATTAAAATAGGCATAAGACTTGCAAAGATTAGAAATCATTCAAACCGATAAAAGAAATTTATTCGAGTTTGGTTTGAAAATTTATAAAAATTGTAGGTGTTTGTATGTATTCGGAAACAATCGATTTAGCTAGTGAAGTCAGTTTAAAAAAAAGTAATTTCCTAAAAGATAATTTTTTAGGATATTTTATTTCCTCGATGTTGGCAGGGGTTTATGTAGGTTTTGGTATTATTCTTATATTTGCCGTCGGAGCACCTTTTGCCTATGCAGAAAATCCTGCCTTAAAATTAGTCATGGGAGCTTCTTTTGGGGTAGCGTTGACCTTGGTGGTTTTTGCAGGTTCTGAATTGTACACTGGCAATACCATGTACATGACAATCGGTCTACTTAAGAAGGCAATTCACTTAAAAGACCTGATAATGGTGTTTTTCGTTTCTTGGTTGGGAAATTTAGTGGGTTCTATCCTTCTTGCCTATACTGCTGTTTACGGGGGTTCTATCAGTCCATCTTTGGATTTTTTTGTAAAAGTTGCCACTTTGAAAGTGAATGCCCCTATTTTTGAACTAGTACTACGAGGAATTTTGTGCAATATGCTAGTTTGTTTAGCACTGTGGATTTCCGCTAGGGCAAAATCAGATACAGCAAAAATTTTCCTAATTTTCTGGTGTTTATTCGCCTTCATAGGTGCAGGATTTGAGCACAGTGTAGCCAATATGACTTTGATTGCAATTGCTATCATCGGAAAATCAGGGCAAATTTCGTGGTTAGGGTATGCTTACAATCTTCTTTGGGTCACCATTGGAAACACAATTGCCGGTGGAATATTCATTGGAATGGCTTACTACTTTGCTTCTAAGAAAAAATGACAAATAAACAAGAATGAATGAGCAAAGAGTTTGTTTCGCTGGTTGGCACATTTTTTGCTTAATTGCAGATAGATTAGAAAACTTACAAGGAATTTGACAGATGATAAAAAGAAATTTAGTAGTAATAGGAAATGGGATGGTAGGGCATCGGTTCTGTGAGAAATTGATCGAATTTGGTGGGGATTCAATGTTTAACATAACTGTATTCGCAGAAGAACCAAGGCGTGCGTATGATCGAGTACATCTTTCTGAATATTTTGAAAAAAAATCTGTCGATCCTTTGTATTTATGTAAAGAGGATTGGTATAAGAACAACGGGATTCAATTGAGATTAAATGATAGCATTTTTTCTATTGATCTTGCAAAACGAAAAGTTGAATCCAGAAGATTGGGGGAATTAGAATTCCATGAACTTGTTTTTGCAACCGGCTCATCTCCTTTTGTACCAGAAATTCCTGGTGTGAAGAAAGAAGGTGTCTTTGTATATAGAACCATCGAAGACTTAGATGCGATTATTTCTTATTCCAAAAAAATAAAATCCGCAACGGTTCTAGGTGGCGGACTTTTAGGTTTAGAAGCCGCCGGAGCTATTTTGAATCTAAACAAAAAAGCGCACGTTGTAGAATTTGCTCCGAGGCTCATGCCTAGACAATTAGATGAAGGCGGCTCTGACATTCTCAAAAAGAAATTAGAATCTCTGGGAATAACAATTCATCTTGGAAAACAAACAAAGGCGATCCAAGGAAATGGAAAAATCACTGGTTTAGAATTTAGTGATGGCTCTGCTTTAAAAACAGAAATGCTTGTTATCTCTGCCGGAATTCGCCCTAGAGATGAACTTGCTAAAAAGTGTGGACTCTCAGTTGGAGAAAAAGGTGGAATTGTAATCAACAATGAAATGCAAACCAATTACTATGGTATCTATGCGATAGGAGAGGTTGCATTACACAATAATAATGTCTATGGATTAGTTGCACCTGGATATGAAATGGCTGAAAATCTTGCTTACAATCTATGCAATGCAAGTGGGAAAAGAAAACTTTATACTGGAAGTGACCTTTCAACCAAATTAAAACTAGTTGGAGTTGACGTTGCCTCGTTTGGAGATTCATTCGGAGAAACCGATCACCTTCCAATTGTATTTAAAAACCCAAGAACCCATGTTTACAAAAAATTAGTCCTGTCGCCAGACGGAAAAAAATTGCTGGGTGGAATCCTAGTCGGTGACACAAAAGCGTATTCTAATTTGGTAACACTGTATTTGAATGAAATTGAATTACCCGAAGAACCAGAATCCTTAATTGTGGGCACTGTAAGTCAGGATAATTTATTTTCCTCAGAAACTCTTCCGGATGACGCAAAAATTTGCTCTTGTAATAACGTTTCCAAATTAGATATAGTTACGGCTATTCGAGAAAAGGGTTGTTCTGATCTGGAAAGTACCAAAAAATGCTCCAACGCAGGAACTGGTTGTGGAGGTTGTTTGCCACAGGTAGGAGCGATTCTGAAAGCAGAATTAAAAGCACAAGGTAAAGTAATTAAAAACGATCTTTGCGAGCATTTTTCGTTTTCTAGACAGGAGCTATTCCAAATAGTCAAAGTCAAAAAATTAAAATCCTTTGGGGAAGTCATAAAAGATTCAGGGAAAGGAATTGGCTGCGAAATTTGTAAACCAGCAGTTGCATCTATTTTAGCTAGTTTGTGGAACGAACCTGTTCAAAAACATAGAGAGATTCAAGATACAAATGACAAATATCTCGGAAATATTCAAAAAGGGGGAACATATTCTGTAGTTCCAAGAATTCCAGGAGGGGAAATTACACCCGAAAAATTAGGAGTAATCGCGAGTGTAGCTCAAAAGTATGAATTGTACACAAAAATAACCGGTGGACAACGAATTGATATGTTTGGTGCAAGACTTGATGATCTTCCCAAAATTTGGAAAGAATTAGTTGATGCAGGTTTTGAAAGTGGTCATGCGTACGGAAAAGCACTTAGAACTGTAAAAAGTTGTGTAGGCTCAACTTGGTGTAGGTTTGGTGTCCAAGATAGTACAAGTTTTGCGATTTTTATCGAAGAAAGATACAAAGGTTTGCGTGGACCTCATAAAATGAAATCTGCGGTCTCAGGTTGTATTCGAGAATGTGCCGAAGCAAGGAGCAAAGACTTTGGAATAATTGCTACTGAGAAAGGTTGGAATCTTTACGTTTGCGGAAACGGAGGTGTAAACCCTAAACACGCCATTCTCCTAGCAGAAGACCTAGACAATGCTACTTGTATAAAATACATTGATCGATTCTTAATGTTTTATATTAGAACTGCGGATAAATTAATGCGAACTTCTACTTGGTTAGAACAATTAGAAGGTGGGATTGAATACCTCAAAGATGTTGTTATAAATGATCGACTAGGCATAAACAAACAACTAGAAGCGGAGATGCAAGGTTTAGTTGATACATATCATTGTGAATGGAAAGAAGTTGTCGAATCTCCTGAAAGGCAAAAAATGTTCCGCCATTTTATCAATGACACTTCTACTGATCCAGAAGTTCAATTTGTAAAAGAACGCCACCAAATCCAACCCAAAGACTGGGTAGTGAAGGAGTTTCAAAATGCTTAACCAAACAACAGAAAAAAGGACTAACTATATGTTTAAATACAAAATTGCACCTTCGTCTGAATTCCCAAAAGAAGGAGGTGCTTGTGCTAAAATTGGAGAGAATCAAATTGCCATTTTCCAATTTCCCGATGGATCTTGGTATGCTTGTGAAAATGCTTGTCCCCATACTGGGTCAATGGCAATTTCAAGAGGCATCATTGGAGATAAACAAGGTGAACCCAAAGTAGCCTGTCCAATTCATAAAAAAAATTTTTCGTTGATAGACGGAAACTGTTTAAGTGGAGACAATCTATCTTTACGAATATTTGGCGTAGAAGTGGTAGATGGTTTTGTATGGGTGTTATCTGACATCCCACTATTGGACGAAACCTAGAATTACTTAAGCTCGTGAGTATATGATTTTTTTTCTGGAATAGTTCATTTTAAACTTTTTTTCTTTTAGCCTTAATTGAAAACTTGCCTAACATAAAGTTTATGGAGGATTCAATGAAAAAAATAAAGGGTTCAATTGTAATGGCAATTTCATTTTTGCTTTTCGGAATGGCGATTTTTGCTCAGGCGGCTAGTTTTACAACAACTGGTTCTGCGATTCGAGTTAAAAAGATTGCTTTCGTAAGTGTGAATGTATATGCAATTACGCACCAAATGAAAGATGTACCTGAAACTAGGTCTGCACAGGAATTTATCAATGCAGAAACAGACAAAAGACTCATCTTGAAAATGAAAAGAGACGTTGATTCAGCAAAAATTTCTGCTGCATTCAATGACGCATATGCACTCAATGGTTATTCCAACAAGGCTAACCAAGACACGTTTAGCAGTGTATTAACTGGTGATTTAAAAGAAAACGATACAATTACCATTTCTTACAATGCGGCTACTAAAACTACAACCTGCAATTACGGTGGAAAAACTTCCTCTGTTGTAGGATCTGATTTTATGAAAGCTACTTGGTCTATTTGGTTTGGAAAAATTGATCAACCAGCTCTTACATCTGCTTTAGTAGGTAAATAAAACCTCATACCACCAAAAATAGGGGCTTTGTAAAAATATTACAATTCACCACAGATGAGCACAGATTAACACGAATAAAAAATATTTAAAATGGCTTAACACCAAGTAAAGCCAGAATTCGTGTCCATCGGTGTTCATCCGTGGTAGTCTTTTAAATACTCCTAAATGACTTTACAAATAAATACTTAAAATTTATATAGTATTAATTGATCGCACAGTGCTTTGATGTGAATAAAGGAGTAGGTTATGATAAAGACTATTACTATGCCGGAGAATTGGAATTTAATTTTTAGAGATGAAATTTTGCTTGGAGAAGGGGTCTACAGCACAAGTTTTGAGGACATGGAAGGTTTTTTTGAAATAAATGTAAATTTTATAACTTCTTTGGACAAATATTTTATTGAAAACGTACAACTTAGGGGCTTAAAAGAGATTTTGAAAGATAGAAATTATTCTACATTTGCGGATAACGAACAAAATGCAATGATAAGAGCAAAGGAAATGGCAAACTTCATAAATCAATTTATTTTAAAACCTACAATCCCAACTTTACTAAAACAGATTCCTTTGCATATTCTATCCATTGATGATGATTTTCATTTCCTAGGAAAAAATCAGTCATCAAACTCAATTAATCCACTTTACGAGGAAGGATTGTTTGTTTTGAATTAAGTGTACTTTTGATATTAGTTAAAGAAGTTTGTAAGAATAGATGTGAAAGTTTTGAGATTGTTATACTTTAAGAAATTTTTTGGCGGGAAAAGCCCACTATTGATGAAATAAAATTTCATTTCATAGCGGACAATCTTATTCAGCGATAAATATGATTAAGCTTTTTGTTCAGGAACTAAATTTTTAACCTGAGTTTTAGCTTCTTCGAATTTTGCTTTTGCATCATTCAAAACTTTCTCAACTTCTTTGAAAGCTTCGTCTGTATATTTTCTGACGTTCATAGCTGCTTCGCTATTATCTGCAGCACCTTTTTCAGCTAATTTTTTAAATTCTGTATCTAAACCTACGATTAATTTTTCTGTTTCAGATTTAACTGTTGTTGCAGCTCCGATTACAAAATTTAAAGCGTCTTTTATCTCTTTTTCCATGGAAATTACCTCATTCCGAAATTTTATTCCATTGCTTAGGCAGTTTGGCTTTTCGTCAAGTCAAAATTGACCTGTTTCCTACATCTAGCTATTTCTTCAAAAGCATAGAATACTCTATCTTGCTTAAACTTGCTGCTCCAGTGATGTTCATGGTATTTTTCAATTCAGATGTATATTGGTTTATCAAATACTTTACTCCAGCAGAATCACCACCCACTGCAGAAATTGCAATAGGTCGCCCAACTAAGACTGCGTTTGCTCCAAGTGCTAACATTTTAAAAATATCCATTCCACTGCGAATGCCGCCATCGACTAGAACTGGAAATTTTCCTTTTATCGTATCTGCAATTTTTCCAAGAACTCTCGCAGTTCCAGGCATATCGTCTAACACACGACCGCCGTGATTGGAGACAACTATTGCATCAGCTCCAGCATCCATTGCGAGTAACGCATCTTCTGGTGTCATGATTCCTTTTAGGATGAATGGAAGTTTGGTAAAACTACGAATTCTAGAAAGCTCTTTTAGCCCGCGACTTGGAGATTGTTGGTTTTTTAAAATCATGGTTTTAAAATTAAATGCGTCAATGTCCATGCCGAGGGAAAATACATTTTGTCTTTCTGCTTCCTGGAATCTTTCTTCTAATAATTTTTCATCAGCTCGGGGTTTACATATGAGTATCCCATGACCGTCTACTTTTTTGATTGCGTCGAGCATCATAATATATTTGTCTGGAGTAGCTCCATCTCCAAGCCAAGCAATACTTCCTGATTCCAGACAACCTTTTAGAACTGCGAGAGAATACTGGTATTCTTCCATCGCATTATTCATATTAGTCGTTGCTCCTGTCATCGGAGCTGCCATCATAGGAGTTTGAAAATTCTTTCCGAATAAAGACCAGTCTAGATTAGGATCTACACTTTCTCGAATGTAGCGAGGTAAAATTTTATAATCCCCAAGAGCAACTGAGTTGTCTTTGAATGTTTCCATTCTTCCGACCCCACCCATTCCTGGAACACCGGATGCACAGTCAGTTCCGTCGCAGACTTTGCAAACCCAACAAATTTCTTTTCCAAATTTATTTCGAGCTGTTTGGTTAATACTTTTCTCAGTTAGAGAATAATAACTATCTGACTCAAAGTGTATTACTTGTTTAGCTTTTTCAAAAATTTCTTCCGCCTTATCAAGAGTTTGCGCTGTTATAATAATATGCCCTGATTTCTCAATGTTATTTGTAGGGTCTGTAATTATATCTCCTACTTTGGATTGGAGGAAAATTTCATTTACCCCCTCTATTTCTTTTGCCTCTTCAATTCCAGAAATGGATACAATTTTTCCGGGCGATGCAATGAGTGAACGTTCAATGGATACTAAATTCAGTTTAGGCTCTAAATCATCTGGTTCTTCACCGAGTGCAATTAAAATTGCTCCTCTATAAAGATTTACTCCTGTCGAAAGAGGGTAGGTGTAGGCAGACATAAAACCACCAGAAAGCCTTGCTGCGATTTCTCCTACTTTTACTCCTTGGGGGGTAATCTTGATATCCCCCTTGCCGGCTCCGAGATTAATGCCGAGTGCCCGCATTCCGCGTGTCATTACATCTTCAATTTCATCTAAAATTTCTTTAGAAAACTTAGAAGGCATATTATGACCGACTTCAATGAAGTAAGGTTCTCGTTCTATGATTCTATCTGCAATCCCAGTCATTCGGATATTTCCGTTCCAGCTAAGCGCATCGACCGAAACTTCGGGTCCCGGCATAAATTCTTCTAGGATTACCTCACCAGTTGGAGAATATTTTTTTGCGTGTTTAAATGCTGCGTGTAATTCTTCTCGATTGTTTACTTTGATTACTCCGCGAGCTCCCATATTGTCTGATGGTTTAATCACGAGCGGAAACTTGAGAGTATCCAGTGCATCTCTTGCATCTTGAATTGTCCACACTGGGGCAAATTCAGGAATTGGAACGTTATGCTCTTTTAGTCGTTTTCGCATTTTGACTTTATTGGAAGCTGCTTCTGCATCCACATAACGAATTCCAGGGAGTCCTAACGCATTTGCGACAGCTGCCACAGTCATACTTGCATCAGTTCCGGCAGTCATTACACCATGCACTGGTTCCTTTTCAAAAAAACGTTTTGCTTCTCGCACCATTCCTTCAATATCTTTAGTGCTCATGATCATTTTTTCGTCAGCAATTTTAAAACCCGGAGACTCTGGGTTCATGTCTGCGACTACAACTTTTAGTTTCATTGACTTGGCGGTTTCAATTACGGGTACTTGTAATAAGCCACCACCTATAATTAATATGGTCTTGCCTTTAATTTTGCTCATCATATTTTGCCACGGAGTCACAGAGACTCAGAGTTTTCCTATTCCTTTTTATCATTGGATAAATGTAAGTTTATTATTAATCCAAGAAAAGTTGATTGATGTTTTAAATATCTTAAATTGCCTATTCATGTAAATTTATAAAACATTTGCCCACTCAAATACCTCAGTGACTCTTTTCACCCTGCTAAGCACCAACGCCTTCGCTTTCCGTGGCAAAGAATCTTTTAGTTTTAAGTTTAATGCTTCCTTTTTCGATTATTCCGCCAAGGAGCAGGTAATCTCCGTTAACCGGATAAAAGATAGAGGACTGTCCCGGAGTTACACTTTGTAGTAATTCTTTTGGTTGCACTAAAATTTTACCATTGATGTTTTGAATTTCGCATAGGACTGGCTTGTGTCTATAGCGAATTTGAACTTTGCAGGTAAGACTTTCTCCTTCTTCTAGAGGAGTAGTTCCTTGGTAGTTAATATCTATTACACTGAACTCTTCACAGGTAGTCTCTTCCTCTTCTCCTAATATTACTGTTCCATCATCTTCGATTGATACAACGTAGAGAGGTGTTTTCCAAGATACTCCAAGACCTTTTCTTTGTCCAATGGTAAATCCTTCTTTGCCGCTATGTTTTCCTACAATTGCACCACTTGCTAATTTGAAAAATCCAGGAGTGAAGTTTATATTTTTCTTTTTTAAAAAGCTTCGATAATCATTTTCAGGTATAAAACAAATTTCTTGTGATTCGGCTTTTTCTGCTACTGATAATCCAAATCTTCTGGCATGTTCTCTTACTTCTGTTTTTTCCATATTACCCAGTGGAAAAATTGTGTTCTTTAAATTTTCTTGGGATAGACCATAGAGATAATAGGCTTGGTTTTTTTTTGTATCTACACCATTTGCTATCGCATAATGACCATCATCCGTCTTGTGAATATTAGCGTAATGTCCGGTTGCAATTTTATCGATTCCTAGCGCTTTTGCTTTTTCAAATAAAGCGCCAAATTTTACAAAGGTATTGCACTCAACGCATGGATTTGGAGTCATTCCGTTTTGGTAGTCGCTAATAAAACGATCTATTACTTTATCACCGAAGATTTTTTCCATTTTGATAACATAAAAAGGAATATTAAATATGAGACCAACATCTCTGGCATCTCGGATATCTTCAGGAGAACAACAAGACTTTTTAGTTGTATCGCATGAGGGAGCTTCGTATTCCCAAGTTTTGATATTTACTCCGATAACGTCGTAACCTTGTTCAAGAAGCAAACCGGCAGTAACCGCACTGTCAACTCCTCCACTCATCGCTACAATGATTTTTTCCTTTCCCATTTTATCTCTGCTTTATATATAGACTTTTATTTCGATAATCAATTAGGATCGAATATTGACTGATCCAATTTTGTCCTAATATTCCATCTAGGTTTTCTTCATTGGAGAGGAAGTCTTCAATAGAATTTCCTGACAATAAATCTATCTTTTTTTGACAGATGTTTTCATCCACACAAAGATTTTCGCCAATATGATAAATAGTATCTATTTGGTTGCCCTCTAAGTCCAAAAAACTGGCTTTTCCACCCATTTTCAAGTTTAGTTCTTTGGCTTTTTCAGTTTTTAAATAAGAAATTCCAGCTCCTGTATCAAACAAAAGTCTACACGGTGAATTTTTGATTTTTATTTGAAAAATAATATGTCCTTCTGATACAAGTAAGGGTATTTTTTTAAATCCTTCTAGGTTTTGTTTTGTGTCGGTAGTTTTTAGCAAAAATATATTGTCTGGTAACTCGATAAATAAATCAAAATTTTCTAATATATCATTTCCAATGATTCCATCAAAGTCGAATCTTGAGCTAATATCTAAGGAATGAAAAATGGAGTTTGCCAAAATTAGATTATTCTTTTTATCAAATAAATTTAATTTTATTTCAATCGATTCTTTTTCTGTTTCACCTGATATGGACTTTAGTCGAAAAATTTTTTTTTGTCCAGAGTGAGTGAATAGATTTTTTTTGATAAGGGAAATATTGGAGCCTGTGTCGATTACGAAACTTAATTCTGTAAGTTTTTGTTCCCCGTTCGGATTTTGTGCTGATAAAATTACAATAGGTTGAATTCCATTTTCTTTAATTGAAAATTTGTGGTGATCTAAATTAGAGTTTGTTATGAAGTTCGCATTTGAAGTTTTACAAAAGGAAAATAGAAATAGAATAGCGTAGAGATACAAAAAAAAACTGCTTATTTTTTTCATGGTATCTCTACGAAAAATTTAGTGAAAGTTTGAATCAATATCTTATTCTGGAATTTTATAACAAATGGTTTGGTTTCTGCCCCCATGTTTTGCTTGGTATAGTGCTTTATCTGCTCGTTCAATAAGTTCTTTGTTATTTTTATCTGTGGGCATAAACTCTGTTACCCCTACACTGATTGTTACTTTTAAAGGATCACCACCGTTTGGATTTTCTACAAGTTGTGCTTCCACCGCTTTACGAATTTTTTCGCCCATTTCATAACCTTCCTGTAAATCAGCACCAGGCATTACAACACAAAACTCTTCCCCACCATAACGTGCTGGTATATCATTCTTACGCGCAGATTCGATTAGTTTTTTGGCGACTTCGATTAATACTACGTCTCCTGCTTGATGACCATGTGTATCATTGAATACTTTGAATTTATCAATATCAGTGAAAAGTAACGCAAGTTTAGTACCTTTTTTTCTGCAACGATCCATCTCTTCTCTTAGTTTGGATTGAAAGTAGTGATGGATTTTTAATTGAGTCATCATATCAACGGTAGCCAATTCGTATAGTCTAGAATTTTCTACGGCAACTCCTGCTAAGCTTGCAAGAATAGTAAGAAAGTCTTTTTCATTTTCTAAAAAATCACTCATTGTCATTTTTTCGCCTAATACGAGTAATCCGTTGACCTTTCCTTTTGCATTTAAAGGAGTAATCATTTCTGCCCCGAGCGATTTAAAGTATTTAAAATATTCATCTTCGCCTAAACCGTTATCGATCAATTGACGTATTGTCATTGCTTTTGGTTTTTCTTCAAAATTTTGTACGAAAGGAGAGTCTATCATGATTTTCATTTTCATGTCTTTATCTGAAATATCAAAACCTTTATGGCTTGCGTCTAACGTAAAATGATCAGCATCTACATCGGGAGCTAGGTATATAGCTGCATTCAGAGTTTGCAGTTGAGCCAAACAGATATTTAAGATCGCATCAATTAGATAGTTGTAGTCTAACGTGGAATTTAAAGCTTTGCTAATTTCTAATAATTGTTTCTGGTCATATATTTTCTTCTCATAATGTTCGAGTTGTTCAAATGAACCTGAATCTTCTTTTTTCTTACTCAATTTTCTTTACCTCTTACTAAATTTGCACAAATTCTACAGATACTTACATAAACTACAAGAACATATTTCTAAAAAAATAAAAAAACAAAATTTCTATAAAAAGTTAGATAATAGTTTGACATTAAACTTCGCTTTAATAAAGTGACATATATATCGCGCGGTGGAGCAGCTGGCAGCTCGTTGGGCTCATAACCCAAAGGTCACAGGTTCGAATCCTGTCCGCGCCATTTATTTTCCTTCCAACTCTCAGTTCCCATCTCTTCATTGTCCAATTTTATTAGTCTACCTTCATCAGTTTATACACCATAAATGGCATTAGCTTTCTCGGTGTTAGCCTGAGAGCAAAAATACTTAGTTTGTTAAACAAGCCTGGCATAACACTTGGAGTTCCTTTCATCATTCCCTTTACACCGGTTTCGGCAACTGGTCTACTTTTCATCATGCTAAGTTTTTGGTATAGACTGAGGGGTTTGCCTTTAGCCGCAGTTTCTTGAAATCCAGTTGCTGTGACCCCGGGCGCAAGAGTGCTTACTCTTACATTCGTATTTCTAAGTTCGTAGTTTAAGGCTTCTGTAAAATTTAGGACATAACTTTTACCAGCAGAGTAGGAGGCATAAAGAGGAGAAGGTTGATAACCGCCGATGGAGGAAATATTTAGAATATAACCAAAATTAGCCGCTACCATGTCTTTTAGGTAAAGTTTGGTTAAGTGCATTAAATTTACGACATCTACCATGAGTTGTTTTTCTTCTTCTTCCCAAGACGAATTTATGAATTCTCCAAATATTCCAAAACCTGCATTATTGATGAGGGTATCTACTGTTATCCCCTTGGCTTTGATTTGGTTGTAGAGATTGATTGCTGCATCTTTGATGGATAAATCCATTGGGATTACTTCCACTTTAATCTTATATAGATTTTCTAGTTTCTTTTTTAATTCTACCATTGGCTCAATACGTCTTGCAGTTAAAATTAAGTTTGTCCCACTCTCTGCAAAAATATTGGCAAAGTCGATTCCAAAACCACTAGAAGCTCCTGTAATTAAAACCCATTTTCCTTTTAACTTTTTCTCAACTACTTTCATAATTCCTCTTTTCACTCTCTTGTTTTAACAATCATCACTTAGTAAGAGTATCAAAAAGTAAAGACAAAATATGATCAATTGGCACCTAGTATAATCTTTAAATTTTTACTTGTATTAAATTCACGTTAAAATACTTTCCTAATCTAAAAGTGTAAGTAAGAGTTATAAAATATGAGCGATAATTATTCAGACAGAAGAGCAAGCGTCAGGATGCCCACTGAGATTCAGGGCAAGATTGATGATGAAAGTTGTTACATTAGTAATCTAAGTGACGGAGGAGCAATGCTCCTGAGTACTTTTAACGGGAAAGTGGGGCAAGAGGTTACCATTCGTTTTACTTTTAATCAGGACTTTTTCGAGAAAAAAGCAACTATTCGTGCAAGCAATTCTGTATCGAGAGTAAGAACTCATACTTACAAAAGTAGTTTTATGTATGCCATAAGCGTTGCTTTCACTGAATCGGTCACTGATCGAGATTTTTTTTCTTTAACAGGTTAAAATTTGAAAAATCTGACACCTAGACACAACGCAGTCATTCAATTCGTTTGAGTATGCAGTTAAAAGTTTCGCCTATCGTTCTGATTTACACAAAAAAACTATTCACCAATTCAGTAAAATGTCTTCCGCGCTCTTCAAAGTTATTGTATTGATCGAAACTAGCACAGGCAGGTGAGAAAAGAATCATATCGAATTTAGATTGGTTAACTTTTTCTCGAATAGATTTTACAGCTTCGGTTAAATTTTCTTTTACAAAAAGACGTTCGTTTAGACAGTCACGGAGTTCTTTTTCCCAGTGAAGTCTGGCTTCGCCAATTAGAAATACAACTACGTTTAATTCTTTTAGGCGGTTTGTAAGGGGGAGTAGTTCTTCGTCTTTTTGTTTTCCGCCGAGGATGAGGATAATCGGAGTATGACTCTCAATTCCAGATAGACCAGACAACATACTGTGAATATTAGTGGATTTGGAATCATTGATAAAAGTGATTTTGTTCCAAGTTTTGATTTTTTGGAATCGGTAGAGAAGTCCGGTGAAGTCAGAGATGGCGCTCTGAATATTTTCGGGTAAACACCCAATAGCCTCAGAAAGTAAAATGCTAGCAGATAAATTCTCTAGATTGTGTTTTCCTTCGAGGGGAAATTCATTTGTAGAGTAGGTGAATCGATCGGTTATAATTTTTCCTTCTTCTAAAAGAATTTTGGCTGAAGAGTCACTCGTTTCACCGAATAATTGTAATTTGCCTTTTAGGTCTAACTGAGTAAGGTTTAATTTTGGGAATAGACGTTCATTAGTTACGAATACAGAATTAGGATTATTGCGGTTGATGATTCGTTTTTTTGCCTCCAGATAATTTTCCATGGTTTTATGTCTTTCTAAATGGTCGGGTGCAATGTTTAGGACTGCAGATACATCTAAATCTAACAGGCTAGAATCATCTAACTGGTAACTGCTTAGCTCTAAGACCGCAATGTCTAAATCTTCCAAGCAGAATTCAATGAAGGGAACTCCAATATTTCCACCCATTTTTGACTTGGGAAAGGATTTTTGGATGATATGGTAGGTGAGGGCGGTCGTTGTGGATTTTCCATCGGTTCCTGTGATTCCGATTATTTTTCCTTTAAAAAAATGCCTCGCTAACTCGATCTCACTTACAACTGGGATAGAGTTTTTTCTAAGTTCCAGAAGAATGGGGTGGCTTGGTTTAAAACCAGGACTTTTGACGGCAAAGTCTATTTTTCCAAGATCGGAAAATTCGGTTGAGTCAGGGTAATAGGATATGCCTGCGATACTTGGTTGCGGTTTGTAATCTACGAGAAGAATTTTACATTCAAATTTCGTAAGGAATTCTACGACTGATTTTCCGGTAATTCCACCGCCGATTACAAGGACTGTGGGTTTGGTTATTAATACTTCTATTGGGTTCATACATTTTTTCTAAAAGTTTCATTGACACAATTTTAGGCTTAGGGTAGATGTATATATTATTTTTTAGGATACAAACCTTGCTTAAACATACAAATAAAGGCGATATACTCGTAGTTTATCTTGAAGGACGTTTAGACGTTTCTGTTGCAAATGAAGTGGAAGAAGGGCTTGCTGAGATCATCGACAATGGTGGTCATAAGAAAGTTCTTCTAAATATGGAAGGCATTGAATACATGTCTTCTTCAGGCTTTCGAGCTTGTATCTCCACACTACGCAAATTAAACTCCAAAGAGGGAGTTTTGAAAATGTGCAATATCAAACCAGCAGTGAAGAGAATTTTTGATGTAATTGAGCTTACTTCTCTGTTTGATATTTATGCTACCGAAGCAGATGCATTAGCCGACTTCAAATAGTCGGTTTTCTTAGAATTAGCCATTAACCCCATCCTCGAAAAAATCATCTTACAAAAGGAGCTAGAAGTAGCAGAGACTCCTTTTTATATGGACTTGTCTCGTCCTAGGTTTTCTCTTTTAGATTCCCTCAAATCCAGTTTTGATTCTATCATTGCCGAATGTAAAAAAGCTAGTCCTTCTATGGGTATTATCCGAGCTGATTACGATGCTGTCAAGATTGCTCGTATTTATGAAGCCTGTGGTGCAAGAGCAATATCTGTATTAACCGATAGAAATTTTTTTCAAGGTAGTTTAGAGGATTTACAAAGAGTAGCAGCTAGTGTAAATTTACCTGTAATCCGAAAGGATTTTATTTTACACGAAAAACAAATTCGAGAAGCAGTAAGATTTGGAGCATCCGCAATTCTTTTAATTGTTCGTATTCTTAAACCAACTCAGTTAAAGGAATTATTAGACTATGCGTATTCGTTGGGATTAGAGGTATTAGTTGAAATCCATACTAGAAAAGAAGCAGAAATTGCTGTAGAAGTTGGATCTCGCATCATTGGCATCAACACCCGTGATCTAGATACATTTCAAATCCACCAAAACTTAATCGAAGAGGTTTCTCTAGATTTGCCCAAACATATTCATATAGTGGGAGAGTCAGGAATCAAAAATCGAAATGATTATCAAAATATGAAAAAATACGTTCAGTCAACTCTTATTGGAACGTATTTTATGCAAAAAGAAGATATAACCTCAGCATACAAAGAACTGGTGAGTTAAAGAAATACTACTTTTCTGAAACTGCTTCTTGCTAGTACGTCTGGAATTTTTAAATTATCCTTTCCCATCGTATGAGTTTCTTTCCCGTCGATATAGACTTTGATTCCCTTGATTTCTTTGAATTCAAAAAGTGTATGACTGAGTTGATCTAGCCTGTCTTGCATTAGATCTTTTCCTGCATTTTTTTGAAAATTATTTTCGAGGGAAATATGTAAAACACCATCTACTAATTTCATTTTTTTGGAATATTGAAATTTGGAAGGAAGAACACTCAAAACACCTTTATCTTGTTCTTCTGCATTTGGTCCTTTTTTAAGTTCTTTTAAAACTAGTTTGATTCTCTTTTTTAAACTGCCCTTTACTTTTCGTTGCACTTTTACAAGTTTGGAATAATTTTTATTTCCTGCCTGATAGAACTTTAAAAAATAAATGCCTTGTAATGTTTCAGGTTCATCGGTTGAAAATTCAGAAAGTCCTTTTAGGTTATTCTCAGCTCTTACAATCGGCAATTCTTGCGAAGAGTTTTCTGTTTCTTCGTTATTCTCAGGTATATTAGAATCTTCTAATAAATCTATGTTTTGAACATGATTAATTGGATTTAACTTTTGTGTATTTAGTTTAGGTGGTTTTCGATGTAAACTCTTATCAATCAAAATCAATCCAATTAGAATAAAGGATAGATAGTATAAAAAAGATTTTGAAGAATTGGATGGATATTCTTGGGACACACTTTATTTTCGGAAACCAAAACTTGAGAATTGAGAATGTAAAATTTATTCTTTTGAATTAGTAAAATATTTTGAAAAAAAATTACCAATTCAAATTTAATGAAACATAATATATGTCTTATGAGACAAAATAAAGTTATTTTGTCTTTGATTCATAAACTCCATTCCAAGATTCTGATGGAGGATTACGCATGTAATTCTCACATCGTTCTATGTAGACTTTAGATGCTAAATCGGAAGATTTAATTCGAAGTGTTTCTTGGAAAAATTTTAATGCTTCTTGAAATTCTTTATTTCTGTATAAACTAACTGCTTCATTGAAAAGAGAATTAAATTTCTGAACTTCTAAACTAGCTTCTTCTTTTTCACAAATAAGTTCATAGATTCCTATCGCATTGTGTTTTCCTTTCACTGCAACTAAATCTAAAATTCGTACTTCCACAAAATCTTTTACCAATTCATATGTTGATTCGCTAATGATAATTTCTGTTCCATAGTATTTGTTAATACTTTCGAGTCGACTTGCTAGGTTTACATTGTCTCCAATTACAGTGTAGTTGAGTCGATTTTCTGAACCCATATTTCCTACAATAACTTCTCCTGTGTGAATTCCAATTCTGTCGTTAAATGGTAGTTTGCCCATTCGCTCTAATTCTTGGTTGGCTAAATGTAAAACACGTTTATGTTCAATAGCAGAAAGGCACGCTTGGAGTGCATGGTCTTCAAGTGGAGTGGGGGCACCCCAAAATGCCATGATAGCATCTCCGATGTATTTGTCTAACGTCCCGTTATGCTCTGTAATGATTTTACTTGCACTTCCTAAGTATTGACTCAATTGTTCAACTAGCTCTTCAGGTTGTAATTTTTCAGAGATAGAGGTAAATCCTGCTATGTCCGAAAAGTAAATAGTCATAGAGCGTCTTTCGCCTTCTAAAATTGCTTCTTTGTTTAGAGCAATCAATTCTCGGACTAATTCGTCTGGTACATATTTTTTAAACGAGCGAAGCCCTGTGCGCATTTTGTGAAAAGACTGCGCCATATTGTCTACTTCAAATAAAAAGGATTTAATCTGTATGTCTGATGCTAAATCGAAATTTTGAATTTTTCTCATTTCCTCAGAGAGTAATGAAAGTGGTTTGGATAATTTTTTTGAGAACTGGAATTCGAATAAAACTGCGACAGCAATTAGAACAATCGAAATTAAAAGTATGTATTTGTTATTCCTATGAACAATATGCATAAAATCATTTTCTGGAACAACGATAGCAATTTTCCATTCAATATCATCTTTTTTGAAAGATATATACTTTGCGATGTAATCAATTCCTTGGTATCCATATTCAAAAAAATCAAATTCTTCTTTGTGTGCATTGTCTTTATTTGATTTGTAAAAATTAAACGAGCTTGACAGTAGAGGATTATCCATCTTATCTGCTGTTAAAAGTTTTAAAGATTTTTTGCCTTCAGGGTTAGTTTCTTCTAACATGATTTTTTCTAATTCTTTTGGATCGGACGAAGGAATTGCAACTAGTTGATTCTTAGAGTCTAATAAAAATACTTTACCATTTGTTCCAATTTTAATTGTACTTAAAAATTGAGATAATTCTAAAATACTAATATCAATACCAAGTACTCCAATAAATTTTCCAGTTTTGTCATAAACTGCTCGGCTGCAGGTAATTCCTGGTTTGCGGTCGCTAAAAAATACGTAAACATCTGTCCAAGCATGAGTTTTGGAAGCAAGTGCTTCTTTGTACCAAGGTCGCATTTTAGGATTGTAAGCATCTTCTGAAGCAAGGATTTCAATTTGAAAATTCTTTTCCTCAAACCATTTTTTATTTTCATGTTCCCAAATTATTTTAGCTTTTTTTCCTTTGCGAGTGATTCTTTGGATACTGAAACTATGATCTGGCATTTCTTTTGCCATGATGAAGTTACCTAATTCATCTCCATAGTACATACTTAAAAACTGCGGATTAGTTTGGACGATTCCTTTGAAATATTTTTCGAGTAGTTTCGTTTTTTTGTTTTTAAGAAGTCCATTTTCTATAAAGGTTTCATGTAAGTCTGTATTAAGAACTGCTGCATCTAAGTAATTGATAGTTTTATCGATTATATGTTCTGCAGCTTTGTCCATTAAACTGTCCACCAGGAATCGAACAGAGTTTTTACTTCCAAGGTAAGATACAAAACTAATCAAACCTCCAAATAGCAAAACAGCAATAGTGGAAAATGTGACAATACTGAAACGAACACTTAACTTAAATTTTGACATGATGACCTGAAATCCTTTTCGTTTGTTATAAAATTTTTTTCCATTTCTTAGCAAGTGATTTATTGCATTTTATTGATTTTATTCAAGGGTATAATAATTGGTGTTACGCAAGAAAGGCAAGGATAGGAAATTCAAAGCTAATTTAAGAATATTAGAAAACGCTAATGAATTAATAAATTCAATAGCCTGCGATAGCTCGGCTGCAGGTGAGCTAGCAAAGCGATGGGGGGATAAGCCCACCGCTAGGTGTAAATCTCAAGCTGGCGCTGGGTTCACCAGAACTCAATCATTTCTTTTACGAAGAAATGATAATGTAAGGTGAGATAATAAGAAAGAAGGTTTACAGCAATATTCACTTGCAGTTAAGGGATAATGGTTTTTTTTAGGAGTATGATTTACACGAAATTCGCTTTGTTGTTTTTGTTTTCTTCTTTAACTCTAATGCCTTCCCCTGTTTTTTTCGTTTGGGAAGACGATGTAGAATTAAAAAAGAAAGTAAACTCCTGTGCTGGGGATTTTGAAAAAAAAAAGAAATTTCATTTTCTTGAAAAACACTTTGATTTGAAAGAGTTGGATAGAGTAAATCAAGAGTTAAGACTGAGTGCAACTCAAAGTGCAAAAGAAAGAACTTCACAGATTGAGTGCATTATCAATTTAAAAATTTCAGAAAAAGAAAAACTGGAACTAACAAAAAGCTTAGATTTTTACCAAGACGTTTTATTAAGTTTTCTAGAATACTATAATCGATGGTTGTACTCTTTTGAAAAAAAGAATATAATGACTCCGATGGATAAAAAATATACTTCCGAATTAGTTCTTCTAAAATTTGATCTTTATACTTTGCTTCATAACAAAACAAAAGAAACTCTCCTAAACAGGGATAAATTAGACAAAGAAGAATTAAACGCACTAGAAGAACAGATAACCGCTATTTACCTCTCTATTTTAAAAGGGAACTTTGAATACTATAATGCAATTACCCCCGAACTCAGAAAAGAAATTCTAAAAAAGGTTAGCGATTAACTCAATCTAACCACAGGTGCATAAATAATGTCAGTTTGACATAAAAACAATTCAAAAGATTACCACCGATGGACACCGAGAGCACCGATAAAAGATACGATACTGATTTATTAATATCTTCCTTCGTGGCTTCGTGCCCTTCGTGGTTAAAAAAAATCTTCTGACGAACTTCCATTTTTTCTGAGTTCGTTGGCTTTGTGTCCGGCAATGCTGGCTTTGGACTTACATCGAATTCACGTTGATTAGTAACCCTTTACAATATCTAGAATATCCTTAATCTTTTTGTCTATTTTCTTTGATTTGGGTTTGTAGATTAAATATTGTTTGCCGTGAAATTCTATTTTTGTTTTTAGAGTATTTGTTTCGGTGATTTGATTTCTCGATTCTCTGTTTGGTAAGTCTTTTAGTTTTTCGAAGTAAAGTAGAATTGCTAAAAGCTGGATTTTATAATCTTGGTGTCGAATTTTAAGTGCCTTTTCTAAGTAGTCTTGTGACTTGTCAAAGTATTCTGCTTTTTTATTTCGGGTTAGAACTTTTTCTGCTGCTAGTTTGTCATCCGAATCGGCTAATGGTTGTATGTCTCTATTTCTTAGATAATATAGAAAGTAAGCATAGGAAACTGAATAGAATGTATCATAATTTTGTGGATCCATTTTGAGTGCTTCTTTTGAAACTTCGATACAGGTTTCTAAGTCTGTTGTTTGGTTGGTATTTTTATAAGCTTCCATTTCAAAACGAACTAGCAGATACTTCATATAATCCAAAAAAAACTGATGTTTCTCATGTAAGTCTAGGAATTTATCGCGATTATTCCAAGTTATTTTATATTCATATCCTGCGGATACATATCCTTCGCCGCTAGTAGTATGTAACTTGGCTAGAGCGTAATGAGACTCTGGATAATTTTTATCCATTTTGATAGATTTTTTGTAATAAGAAATTGCATTTGCTATATCTCCTTTTGTTACAAAGTAATCTCCTTGTTTTTTATATACAATTGCATCTTCAAGACTTTCTGATTCCAGAGGCATTGCAACCGTCATTACTTTGTTGTCGATTAATCTTAAATATCCTTCGCCTCGAAGTTGTTGTCCAAAGAAAGAAGTATTAAAGATGGAGACTACTTTGACTTGCCCTACGATGTTTCCATCCTTGTAGGAAATATGATCTGGGTTTTTTTCAAGTAGATAGAGGGTTTGTCCAACACGAATTCCTGGGTTGTGCAGAACTTTTACGGTCAGCATATCAGGTCTTAAATCTACGCCGATTTCCATTAGGTCTTTATCAATTTTATTATTATCTATCATGGAGGCTTTGTCAATGCTCACAGTTTCTCCGATGATGACCATTTTGGAATAATTTCCAGTGCCGGTATCGCGAAATGCATAAACAATTTTGTCTTCTCGACTGACAGCAAATAGAGAGATGGAAAAGAATAGGGGTAGGAATAAAGTTATATTTTTCATAGTTGGCATCACTTACACAGTTTTTATTATCGGATAATGGATTGGATTGGAACATAATGTTATTTTCAAATTTGGAACCCTATTTTTTTTCTTATTTAGTTTTAGTGGTAGTGATTCTTGCAAATGCTTTAGGGATATTGGCAAGGATAAAGCCCATTCGAAATCCCTATCTACATTCTTTGCATCATATCTTTTATTTCTTGGTTCTTCTTTCCACTGTTACCTCAATAGGTCATTCTTTTTACGTCAGTCAAATTTCAATTTCACATCTTTTGCTTTTAGGTTTTATGAGTTTACTCCCATTTTTCAAAAAAGGTAAGAGGATACATATGTTTCTTGGAGTATCAGCTCTTTTTTGCGCAATTATTCCTGTTGTGAATAAATATTTCAATTGACGATTCATAATATCTATCTATAGTTGCATATTCGTTTCACACCTTTATAGTTAGGACGTATTATGGAAAACACTCCGGAAAATCTGCCTGATAAAGTCAGGACAATGGTTGCCTCTAGAGAAAAAATCTCTTTAAAATCCTCTAAGATCAATGCAAGGCTTGAGAAATATGTTTTGCTCATCATTACTGAAATTTTGATAAAGCTCGGTCAGGAGCGATATACAGAAATGATTTATACGATTGTAAAGGAGCTTGCTATCAATGCAGTCAAAGCAAACCAGAAACGGGTTTTTTTTGATGATATTGGTTTGGATATTTTTAACGAAGCTCAGTATGCAGAGGGGATTGTTAAATTTAAACAGAGTTTTTCTGATAGCATGGCTGAACAATACGGTGCCAAGTGTCAGGAGAAAGGGGTTTTTGTTCAAATTAACTTCTTCTATAAAACAGCAGGAATGTATGTTGAGGTAATTAACAACACTCCTGTGATCAAAATGGAAGAGACTCGAATGAGAGAGAAGATGAAAAAGGCAATGGAATACAATGACATTGCTGAGTTTTACATGGACAATATGGACAATACCGAGGGAGCAGGGCTTGGAATTGCTCTTATCATGATCCTAATGAAAAATGAAAATCTAGACCCTAATCTATTTAGAATTGTAACAAAACCCACAGAAACGATTGCTAGAATTGAGATACCCTTTAATTCTGACTATGTATCTTTCAGAAATAAAGGAGCTTAATTTAAAAGCATGGAAGTAAAAGGCAAGACTGTATTAATTACAGGTTCAGCGAGTGGTTTAGGAAAGTCAATGGCTCTCGGGTTTGGTAAGTTGGGAGCCAATGTAATCGTATCTGATATCAAACAAGATTCAATCGAACTTGTCGTAAATGAAATCAAATCAGCAGGCGGCAACGCATTTGGTATAGCGGGCGACGTTTCAAACGAAGCAGATGCAACCAACTTAATGGCAGAAGCAGTAGCCAAAACTGGTTCATTAGATGTAGCCATTTTAAACGCAGGAATCCTTCGAGATGGTCTTTTAGTCAAAGTGGACAGAGAAACAGGAAATGTAAAAGGCAAGATGTCACTCGACCAGTGGCAAGCAGTTATCAATGTAAATCTCACTGGAGTTTTTTTAACAGGTCGTGAAGCAGCAGTCCAAATGATCAATTCAAAAAAAGGTGGAGTAATCATTCCTATTTCTTCTGTTGCCATGCACGGAAACCCAGGTCAAAGCAATTATTCTGCCGCAAAAGCAGGAGTAGCCGCTATGACAAAGCTCTGGGCACACGAACTCAAAAACTTTAAAATCCGAGTAGCAGGAATTGCTCCTGGCTTTATCGCGACCGAGATGGTTTTAAAGGACATGAACCAAGCAGCTCTTGACAAATGGAAATCACTCATCCCAATTGGAAGACTAGGTGAGCCAGAAGAAATTTTCAAAACAGCTCAATTTATCGTAGAAAACGATTTGATTGACGGATTTGTAATTGAAGCGTCAGGCGGAATCAAAATCTAGGTTTGTGAACTTTCTAGTTTTTCTATGAGGTGACTTAGCTCAAGGCTATTTGGATCTAAAATAATTCCTTCTTTTAATAGCTTTTGAGCTCTGCTAAGATTTCCAGTTTTGATATAAACTTTAGTTAAATGAATTAAATTTTCCAAAGAGTAGGGGTTACGAAGCCTTACCTGCTCGAAAATGCTGATAGCTTTTTTGAGCAGATTCATCTCTTGAAAAACAGTCCCTAGAAATACTAAAAAACTAGTGTCAATTGGATTTTTAGAAATATATTCTTCTCCATATTTGATTGTATCTTCCCAATTTTGGGATTTATAATTAGAAATGGATAAATCTTTCAAATAAGAAGAATCACTATTATCCGCTAGGTATCGAATTCGAATCAGAGAGTAATCATCTAAAATCTCCCCTTTACGGCAAGTGATTTCATAGATTTTATGTAAATCTCCATCTGCTTCTATTACCGTTCTTAAAAATTCTTTTTCGTCTTGGTTTAGAACTAGATCAGTTGTATTTTCACCTGTGCGTAAGGCAAAGTCGTCTCTTCCATCAGAGCCAATGAGTAAAATATCATCTTTCTTTAATTGGTGAAGACTTATAAATACTTTATTGGAGTCAACAGGGCTTCCTAATTTAGTAAAATGAATTTCCTTTTCTATGAAGTGACAAACTTTATCCGAGTACAGAGTAATCCAAGGATGTTCTGCGTTTATATAGTAGAGGACACCTGTTTTTTCGTCGATTAATCCTATCACTGCAGAGACTAACATCGTACAATCAAAAGTGAGAAATACTTTATGTAGTTCGACGAATGTATCTTTTAGCCATCTCTCTGGAGTTAAATCTTTATTAGCCGCAAATGTTTTGGTGCGTTGGATGATAGAAAAGAAAACAGAGCCAAACACAATTGCCCCACCAGCACCCTGAAGAGATTTTCCCATTGAATCAGAATTAAAAAATAAAATATAGTTTTTGTCATTGATTTTAAGGTTTTGGGCATGGCATAGATCTCCACCTATATCATACTCTTTTTCGTAGAATTCAAATTTCTTTTTTTGAATGAGTAGAAAGTCGATTTCTAAATATTCACTACTACTCTTGTTTGCGATAAAAGGTTCTAATAGTAGGGAAGTTAGAAAATAATCTCCATCTTGTTGGGTTTTTAAAAGATTTACAGTATTAAGTGAAGATTGTAATTCCTGTGTTCGCTCTTGAATTCTTTCTTCTAGGTGCTCTGAATAATCTTCCAATTGTTTATTAGTTTCCAGTAATGTTCGTTTGAGATAATTGATCTTATCCGCAAGACCAATTGAGATTAACACAAGCATTGCCGCTAGTCCAAATTGAAAAGACCAGAGTGTAACAAAATTTAGTGGTAGGATAGATGTCCCTCCTAAGGCTCGTAAAATTAAACCAAATAAAAGAAAAATCCATGAAATCATGAAGAAATAAGCGGGTCTAAATTTTTTGATACATAAAAATATTCCTATCCCTATAAATAATATATTATCAAAAAAAATAGAGATCATCATAAAGTAAAAATGAAATTTTAGATAGCCTGCGAATAGAGTGTTGATTGCTAAATAATAGAATAAAAAAATCACAATATGAATTTGTAAAAATTTATAGAGTAGTGGTAATTTGGTCTTTAACTCTAAGTAAGAAACTATAAAAATAATTTGAATGATGAATAAGAAAGGAAGATGTAAATGTCCCTCTCGATTAGCAAGCCAAGTATTTTCTGGATACAGATATTGAAAAGCAACACCATGTTGGGCTAATATGGTATAACCGAATGACAAAATATAAATCGAAAGATAGAGATATACTTTTTCTCTTATAATTAAAAATAAAAGTAAATTATAAAAGATCATAATAAATAAAAATCCATATAAGATTCCATTGGTTAAATCTCGAAAAGAAGTTTCTTTGTGAAACATATCGTACGATTTATGCAGACTTGGATTTAAAAAAGATAGGTTGTAAATACTTTTTGTTCTGATGTAATAGGTTTGTTTTGTATTAGGTTTACACTCTAACTCGAAAGCAAAGTGGGTATCTTGTATTTGCCTTTGTTTAAAAGGAAAAGTATCACCTGTTGTAAAAACTTCGTACTTGTCATTTTTGAAATTGTAAAATTCAATATAGTCTTGTTTAGACCAACCTAGTTCTAGGATTGGTTTAATGGTTTCCCTCGTTGGATTGTTTACCGTAAAACGTATCCAGTAGTAAGATGGGGAAAATCCAAAGTTGGCGTTCTCATTTTTAGATTTCATCCATTCTAAGTTTTTAGTTTGAATTTCTAGAAAGCTGAGTTTACCTTCTTTGTCTTCGATAAATTTAATCTGACTACCAATTTTGATTTTCTGAGAAGTTGTATCTAGTGTGATTTCAGATATTTCTTCGGAGTATACAGAAATATTTAAGAGTAAGTAAAGGAGTAGCTTGATTATTAATTTAAAATGCATATGCTAGATTTTTTAAAAAATAGTTACTCAGACTAAAATCCATTTCTATCTCAGGTTTGACTGCATAAAAAAATAAGCAAGTCTTTAGATTTGAGATTTGAAAAAAGACCAAATCTCTTCGGAAGCATTTAATTCTTCCGTTGGTTTGCCTAAGTCTATTAGAGGCATTTGTTGCGAAATTCCAGGCCACATATGACCAGCTCCAATAATTTTATAGAGTCTTACTGATACTTTATCTTTACATTCTTCGTAGGAATAAATTTCTAATTTTGTTTCGTCTTGTTTTTCATCAAAGGTTTTCTTTTTTGGTTGCGGCTTACACTCATTCCACTCAACCCAACGTTTAACAGAATCGTCTGCGCCTAAAATTTCTTCCCCATCAACAACAAATCCGCCTTCAAAAGGAACAAGTGGATCTTCCGTTCCACTTAGGAATGCAACTGATACAGCTTTGTCAGGAGAAAATTTTTCTAGTACATTTTTAGATATATAAGCTGTAACACTAGCACCTGCCCGAAATAGATTTGTTTTTTCTATTAACATTCGCTGGGTCATAAATCCTCCGTTAGAATGTCCAGCAATGAACACCTTGGATTTATCTATGGGGTAGTTTGTGTAAATTCTTTGTATGACTGTTTCTAAAAATTTTACATCGTCAATTTTATCTTTATCTGCTGGAGTTCCACCTCGACCATCCGCCCAGCTTCTATTATAGCCATTCGGATAGACAACTGCAAAACCTTCTCTGTCTGCAATTGTATTCATGTTGTAACCTTCTAACATGAGTTTTGCTGTTCCAAACCTACCATGAAGCATTACTAAAAGTGGAATTTTTTCTTGTGATGTATTTTTAGGGATATACAGATAGTATTCTCTTTTTATATCATCTACTACAATTTTTTCATGGATGCTGTCTTTTATTGAATTAGTTTTTCGCTGAGAAAAATTACAACTGAGTAGAAGAATCAGGCTAAATAAGAGTATGCGCTTTAGAAAGTTTTTCATTGAACAAGTTCTCCTTTAGACCATGAATCTAGGATTGATTGATCGAATGCACTCGAAGGCCAAAAAAAGTAAGTTAAGGGTAATACAGATAATCCTCTTAATTGGTCTAACTTTAAGATTAAAGAATAACTTCCCAGGCTTTTGTTATTTTCCGAAAACCGGTAGGTTATTTTGTGTTGTGTGATTGTGTAGTAGGGAATTAGACTAGCAGAAAATATACTCGTTACCATATTTAGAACATGAAGAAATTTATAATTGTAAGTGACTTCTTTTTCTTCTAAAAGTATTTCTAAAAGAAGGGGAGAATTTTTATTTTCCTTAAAACCTGATTTTAAAATTTCTGCTTTGAGTAAGTTTAATTCTTTCTCATAAAATCCAAATCCAGTGAATTCTATTCTCACACTTGTAGAAAAATTCTTCTGAACTGTATTTTCCAATTTCTCTGGTTTATTATAAAAGCCAGCACATTGAAAAAAAAGTAAAATTAATATGGGAAGTAAAGCTATTTTTATTTTACTCATAGTTTTTCTCCGAGTCATTTAAAAATTTTAGCGCATAATCAGCGTAAATCAATTGGATTTCTTTTTTGTCATCGAAGAAAGACAACAAAATAGAAATCCAGCCAATCGCGCGTATTGAGTCTATCGGGTAAGAATATTCGGCTACTTTTTGGTTTGCTTTCCAAATGCGAAATGTGACAACTTCTTCCGAAACTTGTATAATCGGAATAACCAAACGAGTGGTTACTGAGGCTAGTCGATTTAAAATATAAAGAAAAAAGCGAGTGGGACGTTTTTCTACTACCCAAGATACAGGCTGGACTGGCTCACCGAGTAGAATAGAAAGTTGAGGGGACTCATCGAGGATAATCTGTATTTTCCACTCTAAGTCTGATTTTACAAAGTGAGAAATTTCTTTAAATTTATTTGTTCTATGTAGAGCCTTTAAAATTTCTGTAGCTTTGATTTTATTTTCTTTGCCTTTCCTGCCAACTAACTCATAAGAAATAGAAGTATCTACTTTGGGAAAATTTTGTTTTATAGATGGTCTTGGATTTCTTAAAAAACTAGAACATTGTACTAACAAAATCAATGAGATAAAAATACAGTATTTAAGAATGTTCTTTCTCAATCAAAATCCTCCTAATGAACTCTAATCATTTGCTGGGATAATATTTTTACTTATTATGTAGTTGTACATTGTTTCTCCAGCTAGTTTATTGCCTGGAATATTCCAATGTGTGTCTTTGGGTTTGTAGAGCCTCGTAGTTTTTCCTTTTTCTTGAAAAACTTCCAAAAGGTCAATGTAATCAATGTTCAAATCATTTAGTTCTTTACGCAAAAGAATATTGGGAAGTGAGTAGTTAACTGATTTTACAAGATTATCATACGAATCAAAAACTCTAAAGTGACTTTCAGCAAGCATACTTTCATTTATCCGCTGTAAGTTACTATCTACTTGTGTTTCAGAAGGTAGTAGTGCTATGAGTAGTTTGATTTTTTTGGATTCACAGATTTTTTTGATTGTATCTAAATCTTTTTTTACAGAGATAAAATTTGGTTGGAGATGTTTTATTACAAATTTATTGTCTAAGTATATTTTAAAATGTAGCCTCTGTGTTGCTTCAAATTTAAAATCTTCCATGGTCACTTCATCGTCTTTGTATAAATTTTGAGTATTTTCTTGACCGCCTCGGAATCTTGGTTGTTTTTTCGCTACTTGAAAATATGCATTTATGTACTTTAAAAATTGTAATGTGATAAATGGAGATTCTTTAGGTTTTTCATCAGCCTCCGATATGTCATTTCCGATGTAAATATTTAATAGGAGCATATCAGGATTAAGCGCTAAACCTTCATCTACTAGTAGAGACAAATATTCTCTCACTCCCATTGAAGGAATTCCCATGTTAAGAATTTCTAAATTTGGATTTTTTTCTTTTAGAGAATCCTCTAGAAGAGTAAGAAAGTTATTTTCATACGGAACAACTCCAAAGGTAAACGAGTCACCGATTGCAATAATTCTAAAAGTTTCTTTTTGTTTTTGGGTTGTGAATTCTTTGTCTTGAAATCCTTTTGAGTTGAGCTGAAAACCATTGATCCAAGCGTTGGGAGCTGCACGAAATTGATTGTACCTTTTATCCCTAGGGGCAAACATAGTGGGAGTCATCTGGACATAAATTCTAAGAATAATTTCAGAGAGTACAAAAGTAATAACGGTAATTAGAATAACTGTAGTTATTACAAAAAAAAATTTCTTCATGATCTGGGAGTTCCTTTGAATATCACAATTTAATATGTATTCGTCAGTAGATTGAGTGAATAAACCTAGTAAACTTTTTTTCTGTCCGTTAACATTGATTAAACTCAGTGTAACTCTTTTTTCAATTGACATAAGCAAGGAATTTCAAAAAAACAATTGTATGAATATTGAAACTTTATTAGTTCATGGTGGCGAAGCTCATAAGTCTATAACTGGCTCTATTAGTATGCCTATCTACCAGACTGCTACATTTGAACATCCAGAACTCGGAAAATCAACAGGCTTTGATTACTCTAGAACACAAAATCCAACTAGACAAAAACTAGAAAGTTCTTATGCAGTTTTAGAATCGGGAAGTGTTGGTCTTGCGTTTACTACTGGTATGGCGGCAATTGCTGCGATTTTTGATTTATTTAAGGCTAATGATGAATTTCTTATTTGTGATGATTTGTATGGTGGCAGTTATCGTTTTTTCCAAGAAATATGTACAAATAGAAATCAAAAATTTATCTACGTAGATACTTCTAATTTAGAAAATATTAGAAAAAATATCACAAACAATACAAAAGCTATTTTTATTGAATCACCTACTAACCCAATGATGAAAGTGACAGATATTGCGGCTGTCGCAAAAATAGCGAAAGAAAAAAATATTTTAACTATTTGTGATAATACTTTTCTTACTCCATTTTTTCAAAAGCCACTCGATTTAGGAATTGATATAGTTGTATGTAGTGCTACCAAATTTATTGGAGGGCATAACGATACATTAGCCGGTCTCATTGCCGTGAAGGATAATGAGTTAGGTGAAAAAATTCGATTTATCCAAAACACTGTTGGATCAGGGCTTGCTCCTTTTGATAGTTGGCTTATGCTAAGAGGTCTTAAAACTCTCGGGGTAAGAATGCAAAGACAAGAAGAAAACGCAAAAGCAATCTCTGAGTGGTTACTTACTCACCCATCTGTGGTTAAGGTGTATTATCCGGGACTTCCTAGTCATGAAGGATATTCTATTTCTAAATCCCAATCTTTCGGATTTGGAGCAATGATTTCCTTTGAAGTAAAAGACAAATCAATCGTAGAGAAAATTTTAAAGAAAGTAAAAGTAATTGCATTTGCCGAAAGTCTGGGGGGTGTAGAAAGTTTAATTACGTATCCAATTGTACAAACCCATGCAGCTATTCCTAAAGAAATTTTAGATAGACTTGGTGTCAGTGAAGGTTTACTTCGATTATCCGTTGGAATTGAATCTAAAATAGATTTGATCGAGGATTTAAAGCAGGCAATGTCCTAATGGCTGTAAGAAAGTTTAAGTCTAATAAAAACAATTCGCTTAACAGCAAACCGCAAGGTAAATCTACAATCCAAATTAATCGAAAGGAAAAAGGATTAGTTTTACTTGATCAAACTGTAATCCGAAAACAAACATTAGGTGAGTGTCATAAAACATTAAAAAAAATTGATAAAGCTAAACAAGAAATAGAACAATACGAGAAAGTAGATAAACCTGCGTATGAAAAGTGGATTCAAGAAAATTTCGGAGAACTTATCACACGAATCAGGATGCATTCTCAAGAGATTCAAGAAAAAAGAGCTTTGATTGAAGAGATTCAAGAAGAGGCTTTTTTTCAAAGAATTACTTTTATCGAAGCATTTAAAATTATAAAGTATAGAAAAGCTCATCCAGAAGAATTTGAAAAATCAAAAGCAAAAGAAAACGAGAAGAAAGAAAACTTCTGGGAAAAAATACCTGAGGACGATGATGACGATGTATTTAAAGAAGATCTAAATGATTTTTTCAAAAAGTTTAATATGAATGAGGATGAGTTTGAATCTTTTCGTCGCGGATTTAGAAACGGAGAAAATGATAAAGATCGTAATTTTGATGTTCGTTTAAAAGAGCGCTATCGACTCATCGTTCAAAAATTGCATCCCGATAAAAATAAAAAAGCAACTCCTATGGAACAAGAGCTTTGGTTTGAAGCACAGGAAGCTTACAAAAAAAAAGACTTAGACAAATTGGATTTTATTATTGCGCTTTATAATATTCGATTTGGATTTATCGGAATTGATAGTACGATTTTTGATTTGAAGTTTGCAAATTCCAAATTAGAAAAATCTCTAAAAGAATTTGGTAGAATGATTCGCAGAGCAAAAAATGAGCCTTCTTGGTCATTTCTCAAATTGAAACCTACTAAGCTGGATTCCTTAAAACGAGAAGCAGCCAAAGAATTTAGGGATTACGAAAAAAACACAAATACAGAATTAAGAGAGATTAATAATATTCTAGACAAGTGGGAACGTGGAGCTACTGCGATGGGTAATAAGAATTATCCTAAGAGTTCTCAGAGACAAAGGGAAGAAGATTTCCTAAACTTTTACGTAAACTTTTAATTATTTAAAATGTAAAAAACCTTTGCTTTTGGGTTTATAAACTTTTTCACCTAAATTAAATACAACTTTTGATTTTTTATAAATTTTTTTTGTTTTTCCAATACAGGTAATTTGACAGTTTTTCATTGATTCAATTTTTTCTTTTGAAATAAATAAAAGTTCTAGTTCTTCACCTGAGTTAATTAGTTCATCTATTGTAATATACTTTGTATATTGAGATAGTCGGGGAAGTCTATTTATTTCTATTTCCATTTCTAAGTTAGAGGCTAATGCTAATTTTTCGCTATCTTGAACTAGTCCATCAGTAATATCCATCATGGCTGAGATTTTGTAATTTTGAATTAACAACTGTGAAATTTCGAGTCTAGATTTTGGTCTTAGGTGCTTATTTATAGATTCTCTCTTTAATTTTATGGGCAAATTTATATTATCCTTTAGTTGTGAATACCCCAAATAGGACAAACCTAAAGATCCGGTTATGTAAATGAATTCAGCTGGCTTTCCTGTATTTCTAAAAACTGGATTCTTCGTTGTCCCAAATAACGTAATTGTAAGATTTGTAGCGTGTGATTTATAGGTATCTCCACCCGCTAGTTCTATCCCGTAAAAGTTTAACTTCTTTTTGAAATATTTCAAGAATGATTCTAGCCAAATTTCTTTTTCGGATAATTTAGATAATCCCAAGTTCAGAAAGGCTAATTTGGGTAATCCGCCAGAAGCAGCAATATCTGAAACATTTACTTCGACTAATTTTTCTGCAATATCGCGTGCACTGCTCCATCTATGTTTGAAATGTGTGTTTTCAGTAATCGTGTCTGTAGTGATTAGATATTTATTATCGAAAAAGTAACAGTCATCTAACAACTGTGATTTTTTATTGTGTAAGTATTGTATGATTTTAGATTCTTGCATGGATATAATTATTTCAATTTTCGTTATATCTCTTAGTCAACTTAATTCTTTTTAATTTTGTGTATTGGTTTTATTTTAATGTAAGTTGCGGTTAATCAGATAGGACTTTATAAAAAAGGAATGATTTGTGATATGCGAGTTTTCCTAAAATTAGGAAGGTAGCAAAAATAAGCAGTAAAATAAAGGCTGGATTCAAATCATAAGAATAGAATTTTGCCAAACACCTCTTCTGATTAAGGAATATGAAAATGCGGTTAATGCTTGTAAGCCAATTTAGGATTGTATTTTTTATTCTGATAGAGAGTCCAATTTACAAGTAATGAATTTAGAAAATCCAAACAAAAGAAAAATCTAAGACAGATTTATTTTGATACATTGAAATTTTTTACAATCGAAAAAGATTTCACTCGACTTTAGGCTTTACAAGCCCAGTCAATTTTAAATTACAATATGAAAAGGCAGCTTAATTTTGATTTCCACTTTTTAGGTAGTAGCCCAAATCCTAAAAACCATTTGATTTGTCCTAAATTGCGAAAATCAAAATAGTATATAATAAATTACATTAATTCATTTAAGGGGAGAGATATGAAATTTTCTGTTTTCATTGCAACAAGTTTGGATGGATATATTGCAAGACCAGATGGCGATATTGAATGGCTTTTTGCTAATTCTGATCCAAATGATAAAGAGGATTATGGGTATGCGGATTTTATGTCTACTGTGACCTGCATTGTAATGGGTCGTAATACTTTTGAGAAAGTGCTTTCCTTTCCTGAGTGGCCCTATGATAAACCTGTAATTGTAATTAGCAAAACAATGACGATACTACCAGAAAGTTGTGTTGGGAAGGTAGAAATTTTTTCTGGGACTATTGCAGATTTACAGAAAGTTTTAGAAGATAAAGGATATGAGCGAATTTATCTCGATGGCGGAAAAACGATTCAATCATTTCTTCAAGCTAGAATTGTAACGGATATCGTTCTAACTCGGATTCCTGTTTTAATCGGAAGTGGGTTACCGTTATTTGGCTCTCTAGATAAAGATTTAAAATTAAAACATTTAGAGACCAAATCTTACTCATCTGGTTTTGTTCAGTCCAAATATGAGATTGAAAATTCCTAAAAACCTAGAGATTAAAATGCCCACATAGTTGGGAGTTTCTTTGTGACAGTGCCTTTGTAACAACCGTTATGCTCTCTAGTTAAAAAAATAAAGATGATATTTTCTGTTAAGTTTACAAGTTAGCATTATGAGTGAGCAACCAGAGTTATTTTCTAAAGACAAAGGGATGATTATCATTGATTATCTAGAGAGATTTGGACTTCCTATTTATGTTAAACCTAGGATAGAAGCACTTCTTGATGGGAGGCTAAGTGAGTCTACATTAGTTTGTTGTCACAGCGGGTGTAATATTTGCTCAGATATAGTTTACGAGTGTTTTCAATCCATAAAGAAGGAATTGGAAATTGGGGGCTGAGAATCTATTTACAATTGGTTATGAACCATTAGCCTCTAGAGTGAGACCAGAAAGTTTTGAGGAAGTGATTGGTCAAACTCAGACGATTCAAGTTTTACAAAAACTAAAACGTCCTGTTTCTTTGATTCTCTATGGACCACCGGGTACTGGTAAAACTACACTTGCGAAAATTTTAAGTAGAAATTGGAAGCTTACCTATCGACATCTAAGTGCCATTTCGGTTGGTGTAAAAGAAGTTAAGGAGTTAATTCAAGAAGCACGCAAAATGGGGAGTATCCTCCTTTTTTTAGATGAGATTCATCGTTTTTCCACATCCCAACAAGACAGCCTTTTAGAAGCTGTAGAGTCTGGACTTGTAATTTTGGTAGCGGCTACTACTGAAAATCCGGCATTTCGAATCAATCGCCCCCTATTATCGCGCTGCCAGATTTACAAATTAAATCCACTTTCTGAGTTAGAGTTATTACAGATTTTAGAACGGGGACTAAATAAGGAGAGCGCAAACCTAGTATTAGACTCAGATTCAAGAAATGCAATTGTCAGAGCGAGTGGGGGAGATGCAAGAAGACTTCTTGGAATTCTAGAAGCACTTCATACCATTGAAGTAGGTGAACAGGGATGGGATAAAGAAAAAATTGAAACCTATCTCTCGTCACAAGTTTTTAATTATGATAGGAATAAAGAAAATCATTACGATTTTATTTCTGCCTTTATAAAATCAATTCGTGGCTCTGATCCAGATGCATCTCTTTATTATTTGGCTTGTATGTTAGAAGGTGGGGAAGATCCTATTTTTATAATGAGAAGGTTAATCATATTAGCCTCTGAAGATGTGGGTAATGCATCTTTACAAGCTCTACCTCTTGCGGTCAGCGCTCTTACTGCTCTTGAAAAAATTGGAATGCCGGAAGGAAGAATTTTACTTGGTCAATTGACTTCCTTTCTTGCGAGTTGCCCTAAGTCTAATTCCTCTTATAAAGCGATTGACGCAGCACTAGATTTTGTTCGTAAAAATGGGACAAATGTTACCATTCCGAAACATTTGCGTAATGCTCCAACTTTTTTACATAAAAAAGAAGGTGCATCGGATGGTTATAAGTATCCGCATGATACAGCCGATCATTTTATAGAAGAAAATTATTTTCCTGATGAACTTAAAAATTCTCCTCCACAGTTTTATTTTCCGACATTACAAGGAACAGACAAAAGTTTAAAGGAAAGACTTAAATCTCTATGGGAAAAAACTGGTAAGAAAAAATATGATTAAACTTGGTATTTTAATTTTTATATTGGTTTTGATTTTAATTTTGGTATTACTCTTAGTTTATCAGGGTAATCAACCAAGTTATAAAAAAACAATATCGGGAATTATCCTCTTAGAAGGAGAACCTAGTTTTAATGCCTTGACTATACAAAAAGAGTTAGAAACAAAATACCAATTTAAAATAAAAAAGAAAAGTTCTAACGATGGAATTGTAATTTTAAACTCCGAGAATTATAAAATTGTGATGGTTGGTGTAGATGCAGAAATTCCTTCCAACGAATTAGAGTATGTGTCTAAAATTTCCCACGTTTGGAGTGATGCTTTAAAAAATGCATCTAGGCACGAATCTCATATTATCCTCTCAGTCTTTACAACTCTTACTGATCTAGTGGATCTAAGTATTCAGTTTACCAAAGTCGCTTCTAGTATTCTTACAAATACAAAGTCGATAGGAATTTATTTGGGTGGTCAATCTCTTATTTTATCTAATGAATACTATGTCCGTAATACACAAAGTATGACTAATACCAATTTACCTCTAGGGAATTGGATTTATTTTGGTCTCAGGGAAAATAATTCTAAGAGAAATGGGTATACCATTGGACTAAAAGAATTTGGCTTTAAAGAAATTGAAATTATAGACTCAGAAAAAACCTTTGAAGAGATTTATAAAATTCTTTATGATCTTTCGCATCACGTATTGCTGAGTCAAACTGACTTACGACCAGGGGAAACTTTTGGTTATTCTCAGACAGAAAAACTTGCGATTGATATAGGTGCTGGCGAATTCCAAGACGGAGAAACGATTAAAGTAACAGTTTGAATTTAAGAATAAAGGAGTGAAATCATGAAAGAGCCTACTGTATTTAAACCAGAAAGAGATGATGAAATGATTTCCTATCACGAAAAGAGTCGTCATCTCTCTGTTGAATTAATTCATTCTCATATTGTTGCTAAAAATATTACCGTACTTGAGGAATATGTCCGTAAGGCGCACCCTGCTGATATTGCTGAAATCATTTCCTCTGCAAAAATTGAAGATGCACTCTATGTATTTCGTCTTTGTGATAAAGATAAACAAAAATTAGTTTTCGTAGAGCTTGGAGAAGAAACACAGGCTGAATTTGTAAGTTATTTAAAATTAGAAGAAATTGCATTTATTCTAGAGGACATTGAGTCTGATGACGCAACTAGTTTTATTTCTGAAATTGAACCAGAAAAAGCAGAAGAAATTTTAAACTCTTTAGATAGTAAAGATTCTGCAAAGATTAGAAGCCAAATGAGTTTTGGAGAAAACACAGCAGGGCGTCTTATGAGTTTTGATTATGCTGTTGTTCGGACGAATGAAACTGCTGCAAAAGGAATTTCTAATGTTCGTAAAGCTGCCAAAGAAACGGATAATATCTATTTAATCTATGTAGTGGATCATAAAGGAGTTGTAAAAGGGCATTTACAACTCAAGGACTTGTTATTAGCCCATCACAGAAATAAAATTTCTAAAATCATGCATCCAACTCAAACGATTCATTACAATATGGATCAAGAAGAAGTTGCTCGTTTCTTTCGGAAATACGACGTAGTATCCGCTCCAGTTGTAGATGACGAAGGAAAGATGCTCGGGCGCATAACGGTTGATGATGTGTTAGATGTGGTTGAAGCTGAGGCTAGTGAGGATATACTTCGTCTTGGTGGGCTGAGTGAGGACGAGAGACTAAAAACTTCGATTTGGGATTCTGTAAAACGTCGGATGATTTGGCTCGGCTTAAACTTATTTACCGCTATGATGGTTTCTACTGTTGTATCTTTATTTGAAAATACGATTCAGAGAATAGTTGTGTTAGCCTCACTGATGCCGATTGTTGCAGGTATGGGTGGAAATGCAGGCACGCAGGCAATTACAATTGTAGTACGAAATTTGGCTACTGGTGAGTTGACGCTTTATAATTGGTACATTGCAGTTCGGAAAGAATTGATCATTGGAATTTTAAATGGACTTGTACTTGGATTGATTATTTTTACAGTTACATTTGTTGTGAAATCCGATTTGACTTTGTCTTTTGTGATTGGTCTTGCGATGTTTGCCAATATGATTATTGCTGGTTTAATTGGTTCAATTGTTCCACTCATTCTAAAATTTTTTAAAATAGATCCCGCGATTGCTTCTTCAATTTTTGTTACTGCTTGTACGGATACCTTTGGATTCTTTTGTTTCTTGGGACTTGCAACTTTGTTTTTGTAAACGTACTTGACTAAAGAGCGCTTAATGGAAAAGATTTCTCATAAAAAGGAAAATTATCATGGTCGTTATGCAAAATATTATTTCATTTCAAAATACTAATTCGATTTTAAGAGTATTTCTACTTTTTCTTGGGCTTATTATCCTTTCCTGCGGAAGTGCTAAAGTAGAAGTAAAAGATAAAGATATGCAGGAAGTAATTTTTTATCCAGCAGGACAGAAAGAGAAAATTTTAGATGAAAATGGAAATGAAGTTCAAATTACAAATCGAGATCCAGAATTATTTCAAAGAGATTCTAAAAATTCAGAGGAAGTTTTTAGAGTTATTATTTCCAGTGAGTCCTATAAAGTCCGCCAAATTCGAAAATCAGAATTTATAAAAAGAAAACCTGATCCTGGCGGGGATTCTATCATTATGGAAGAATTATTAAAATACAATAAAAAAGACTTTGTAGATGACGGGATAATCAGTGTTAAACTCAATCCGAAAACAGGGAAAATGGAAACTATTAATACTGATAGATCTACTCGTATTCAGCAGTTACTCAAGATTATCTCCAACGACGCTACACGTTGGACGTTAGAGCATAAAAGTACGGAAGAACCAACGGTTATCAAATACCTGATTAGTTATAATGTAGTCCTTTTGAACAAAACAACTCGCGATCAAATTAAGGAAGAGTTAAAAAAGGAAGTGAAGAAGTAATTTTGCTCTACTACGTAAGTCTCTAAAAATTTTTCGCACCTAGTTTCTCTTTTCTGACTCAGTTCAGGTAAGGAGAAACTTATGCAAAAAACAATCACACTATGCCTGATTTTATTCGTCCTATTTTGTAAGGATAAAAAAAATTCCCAAATTTGGGAAATCCCCAAACCTGCCAGTTTAAAACCTTTTTTCTTTGACTATGGAATTAAACCTCAAAGAGAAGTAGAGGTTAATCCAGAGAAACCGCCCTTATGGGGTCCTTCTCTTAAAGTCGCCGAAGATAAAATTTGTCTTTATTCACACGATGATTTTTTTAGATCAAAGGAATATGGTCCTAGTCTTGGAATTTGTATTGAAAAAACTATTGAGAATCAGAACTTACTTAATTCTGCTTTGCAGACATTAAACGAGTTAGATGAAACTAAACTTCGACCAGATGGATTTTTAGCACATGAAGGTGCACTTGCTCGTCTTCAATTTCTTAGTACAACAGAAATTGTAAATGAGATAACTAGTGCAAAGTCGAGAAATTTTTTCATAGGGGATAATCGTTTACATACTGCTCTCGAGAAGAGAATGGATTTTAGTTTTGAAGATTACAAATCAGTTGCAGGCAATCGAGACAATAAAATTGAAACTAGTTTTTCTCTTCCTTATTTTTCCATTTATGTGATTGATAAAGCGGTTAAACTGATTTTTCCACCCATAGACTCTGCAATTCCTAGATCTCAGTATCACTACATGGTTCTAGATATTACCAATCTCACAGAGTTTTCCTCAATTGTTCAAACTAATTTTAATAATCTGCAAAGTATCAATGAATCGTGGAGGGTTAGTTGTAGTCAGGAGAAACTAGAAATCACTGAGGTTATGGGTTATGCCTCTGGCTCAACCAAGAGATTTATTGAATGGTCTGGTTCTAAGGAAAATGCTACTTGTATTGACAAAATCAGTTTAGATATTGCGGATAAAATAATAGAAGTAGAATCAAATTCTTCCTTTTTGTTTCCTGGTGCAATAAAACTTTTTGTAGAAGAAGACTCTCCCTTACAAGGAATGGTTCTGAAAGATGCAAATTGGAGAGGCATCAAATCCTCTGCGCTCTTAAAATTAAATACACTTGAAAAAATAGAAACTTGGAAACTTCCGGAAAATATAAGTTTCAAATGGTCAGATGAAGAGTTTTCATTGAAACGAAAAACTAGATCTTGTCAGTGGACATCTTCGATTATCCGCAACTCCAAACTCTGCGGCGACCCAGGGCTTGAATTAACGAGTTCAGATTCTACTAGTTCTAATATTGGAACTGATACTGCTATCTCAACGAATACTTCGACGAGCACTTCTATAAGTATCTCAACAAGCACCGCTACGAATACTTCGACAAACACGTCTACTAGTACAGTCACAACCACACCAACAAACACGTCTACCGGTAATTCTGATGTAACCTCTACAAATACTTCTGCAGCCACAACAACTCCTGTTTCGTCTGTAGTTTTAGAAAATTGTAAACCAGAAAATTTTAACATCACGGAACTAAATGCTTTTGGACTTCGAAAAGATGGTAAGTTAGATAAAACAGGAAAGTTTATCGAATTAAAGCAAAATGCGGCTAATGATTGTAAGCTATTAGATTTGTCATTACAAATAGGAGCTAATTTAATTCCACTTTACAGTAGTGAAAGTATATTAGTAAAATCTGGTTCTTACTTGCTTGTCGCAGACAGTAAAAATATCACTGGTACAATAAATTTAATTAGAAGAAATCTAGACTTTATGGTATGGGAAGATTTGATTACTCTCCAGAATGAAACTTCTCAAAAGGTACTTTGGTCAGGTCTTAAAACAGATGAGATTTTTTTAACAGAGTCTATGTCTGGAAAAATTACATCCATGGTTTTTAATTCTGAAAAGTTTTATCATCATCCAGTTTATAGTTCAAACGTTTTACAGACTGATATTCGTTTAACACATAACATGAGTCCTGGGGAGGTTAATACAAATATACCTCCTGATGCAACCGGTGAGTTATCTGAAATACTTTGGGCAGGTGCGTATAAAAATTCTATCTCCATTCCTGATGAAAAGTTTATAGAAATTAAAAGTAAGGGAGAAGGGACACTGGAATTAGAAATTTCAACTGATTCCAAGTTTTCTAAGTTTTTTATACCAGTTTCTGGAATGGATACATTTACTGTTTTGTCTAAGGCAAAATTTCAGTGTTTTCCTAATGTTTCTCCTATTGTGAGCGATAAATTAGTATTAAGTGAAGTAAATACTAATATTAAACTTAAAACTTTTGGGCAATTATTGAACGAAGTCACTTATTTTCCAACTAAAGAGAATGGTCTAAACAACTCTACCTTAAAACTGCGAGCTAGTTTTGTAAATTCAGGAACTTTGGGGATGTGGAGAACTTCCACTTTACCACAGCAGGATAAAATTAATCCAGAATGTTCTGGGCAGACTTTTGCAAGTCCAGACAGGGCAAATGAATTTGAGCCATTCTTAGCTGACGAAAAATTTGAATACCACAATACAGGAAAATATCATTTAGCCACATCTCAGTACGATCGCAACATTCCCTATGCCGTAAGGTTATATTCTTATTTGCCGCAAGAAGATTCAAATATATCTCTAGAACGAATAGGCATTACAAATCTATTAAAACCTATCGGGAATTTATTAAACACAATTGGTCTAGTTTATCAAAAATTAGAAAATTATTCCGATTTAAAAATCTATAATCGGGATGGAGTATTCATTTCGGGAGTTATGGCTAATCCATCTAATGCGCAGAATGAATGGATATTACTTTGTAATCATAGCCTACAGGCAAAGGATTTGCTAGATTATGAAATTCAAGATAGAGACTCTGTGGATAGAATTGATTCCTATCTAACACGTAAAAAAACTTCTCTCCCTACAGGTCTTATCCCCGGATTTTTTGTCGGCAATTCGACCATTCTAAATCCAGGGCAATGCGCTTACTTAGTAGATCCGGACTCCGTTGGAATAAATTTAAAACCCAAGGGAATCGCTCCAACGTTAGTTGTAACAGTCAACGCAACTTCTACGATTGGAAATGGGATTTCATCTGAGGAGCCATTGGATTTATTCAAATACATTGGAGCTGAAAGAATTCATGTGCATTCTTTTGGAAATCGGTATTCTCATAATCCGTTTACTATCCCAGTTAAAACAGATGAGATCATCTTGTTATTACCAGAGAAGAGAGGTGAGGGAAAATTCGACTATGAGGTTTTGAAATGGTAATCATTCTAGCTCTTCTGTTTGTTTTGTTTAATACTATTTCGATTGATGCAGAATATCGAGTAGAGATGATAACCGCAAACAAAAGAACGATCCAAGATAAACAGGAGCTTGGTAAAACAATTACTACAGAGTCTAGATCTACTGATAATATTGTTGCTGTTCATGGTAATTTTATTGGGAGTAAGGGAAACTTGTCTTATAATGTTCAACTTATTTTAAATAAACGATTTAATGATAAAGATTACCGAGATATTTTATATCTAGGGGATAATAGTTATTTGCTACTACCAGTTAAGAAGTTAGACATTGTGTTTGGAAGAAAACTTTTTTCTTCCAGTCCACACTTAACCTCTAACTGGAAGGATGGGATGGAAGGACTTGGAGTAGAGACTCAGCTTTCTAGTCAGTTTCGATTTTATGCCTATCTTCTTGATTTTTATCGCGGGTATCCTTTGTTTGAAAAATATTTTCTTTACAAAAATATCCAAGACGATGTTCAAAACGGGGAGAGATTTCGCCATGGGTTATCCCTTGTTTACCACAAAGACGATATTTACGCTAAGTTACAATTCACTTATCTAAATCTGGGGAATTGGGGAAATGGAACAAAGGATGATATTCGTTCGCAACCAAAAGGCGATGCAGATTTTATTTACAATGGAACTGGGAGTGTTTCTAATAAAAATAAATACTTCACCGTAGGTCTAGAGCTACAAGTTGCACGAGGGTTAGACAAATCACAGTCAAATTCTGTCAGAAAAGATAAATCCATTCCCATTTCAGGGGAGTTGGTACGAATTTACTTCGAATCCTATTTGAACTTTTTTAGAACAAGGATGGAATTATTTATTCCTGATTCAGATAAAAGAAATGAACAGGGAGAAATTTTAGAAACAGGATTTATTGGTTTTGGATCTTATCCAGGAAATGCATTTTTACTTAATCAGGAGTTAAATTTCTATCCTTCTGGTTGGGTAACTCCAAGCGGCTCACAAAAGGTAAACTCTGTTTATAATGGGAGACAAAATTCTTTTTGGGCGCATATTCTATTTTCTATTCACTTAGATGATTTTTTTTTGAGTATCCAAGGAGACCATCTTACACCAAGAGTCAATTCTGGTTTTTCAAATGGAAGTATTTCGTTTGATAGAAGGGACTATGAAAAATCTTTTTTATTTGAACTGACTGGCTCTATTTTATACGATAGACGATATATTGATAACTTTTTCATCCAGTTAAATTTTTCTAAACTGTATACATCGAAAGATATTCTTTTAGATGGGACGTCAATTTTTTTACAAGGAGGAATGGTGTTTTGAAAGTTGTAATCATTCTGATTTTATTTATATTTTCATGCAGTGTTAAGAAGGGTGTCAATCAGGCTAATGTGTTTGCATTGCTTGGCGCTGATGGCGACTTTATGGCAGCTTATTTTTCTTATCCAGGACGTTACACTGATCCAGAAAAAAAAGAAGAAGTAATGAATACCATTCTTTCGATTATAAAAAATGCAAAGTTTTCTTTGAAAGTTTATGCGTATTCCCTAAATAATTCGCTTATCATTCAAGAATTAAAAGAGGCAAAGAATAGGGGAGTTAACGTTGAAGTAGTGGGCGATAAAGAGCAAAATTATGATTTGCTGCAAGAAAGTGGATTTACAGTAAATGTATGGAAGCAGTCTGGTCTTCATCATATCAAAGTGATTTATGCGGATAATGAGGTGTTCTTCACAGGAACAGGAAATTTTTCTAAACATGGACTTACTCATGATTGGAATGGTTACATTTCTTTTATTGTAGAACCCAAAAATCGAAACCAAATGCAAGAATTTCTGGATGAAAAACTAACGACACCCGTTTTTTCTACAAATGGAATTGATTTTATTTCTTCTCCTGAAAATGGATTTTTGAGTCAGAATTTACTTTTGCGAAAAATTGAAGAAGCACAGGTTTCTATTGATTATTTAATCTTCGATCACTTTGATCCAGTTCTAACTCATGCTCTAAAAAAAGCTAGCTCTCGAGGTGTGCAGGTTACAGGCGTGTACGACTCTCCTGTAGATGATGAAGGCGAATATTTGGCAAATGAATTTTATGGAATTAGTTCTAATATTTATAAGGATGGGAATGAAGATATTTTAGAAACTTTGCGTTTTCCTGAGGGTGGGCTTTTACATCACAAATCTATGGTTATTGACGGCAAAATACTATTATCCGGTTCATATAATTATTCAGCAAACTCAAGGGATTCGAATCGAGAAATTTTATTTATTACAGAGAATTACAAATTAGTCACAGAGTTTCAAAATGAATTTATTCGAGTTAGGGATAGATCTTACGTTGTTTTGAAAAAAAGATTTTATACAAATCCTAATCATGTGCAATTAAATTCTGGTTTTGTGAATAAGGATACTATTTGTTTGCCGCAAAATGTCGATTCTCCTATGATTCAAGTCGGCAGTGGAATTTGGACGACATTTCTTTATTATCCAAGAATACAAAATACAAATTGTATTCCTATCTCTACTTATGCTTCGATTTCATCTGGATTTACAAAAGCAACGAGGGCTGATTTTTTTTCTATTGATTCTTTCTTTGATACGTTTCAGGTTTATGACAGAAATTCTAATTTTATTTATTCGTATCAAGTATCTAATCCAAATCCAGTTTTTCATTCAGGGAAAAAAAATTTAATAAAAAAACCTTGGTATTTTAGATTTACTTCTACTCGTATTTTTTTTGAAATGCCAGAAGACTTATCAATAGTGGGTAAAGATATACAAGTTTGGATTCCGGGACGAGAGATTCGACACGCAAAAGTGGAGCAGGATTTAACTATTAGGTCGGGATACTCAGCATTAATCCCAACTCTATCTAGTGAGCGTTCTTATGCAGCTATTTTTATTGACTCTCCAGAGGTTACTTACTTTTTTTGTTACCAAGATAGGGAAAGGAGCGGCAAAGCTGCGTTTGAATTTATTTCCAAAGAAATTTATCTTCAAAGTAGAGATAGGAATCATTTAGAGTTAGAATGTATTAAAAATTAGGAGAATAAGAAAGATTGTTCTTTATTTATCCTTTGTACATAAAAAAAAGGAGGTGACCCTCCTTCTTTTAATATACGTGATACTCTACGTAGATTGCAGCTATTCTACAATACTATCTTTAACAAGTGCGTCTAATGGCAATTTGTCTTTCGGAAGTTTTGCTAGATCGGGAAATTCGTATCCGTCTTTGTAGTGTTTTTTATCCTTTGGATCAAAGAAATTTTTGTATTTTTCAGAGTATCCCCAAGTAAAAACAGACTTAGCTGGGTTTTGACCAATCACTACATGCTTTGGAGAGACAAATCCTTCTTTGCCGTCAACAATGACTGCAATTGACTTTTTGGCAACCCAAGCATGATTTCTGTAACCAGATGCAACTGCCACAGTTCCTTTTTTAATATCTGCAATTTTTTGGGTTAGCTCAGCATCAGAATAAAGTTCTGTATTCCAGGTAATCTCTGCTTTTTTCCCACAATTTAAAAAAGTTAAAACACAAAGTAAGTATAAAGTTTTTTTCATTTCGATTCTCCTTTTTATTGGTGGTGACCTAACGATTTTTCAATTCTTGGATCCCCAACCGGAATCAATTTAGAAGATTCCATATATTTAAGAACAACAAGTCCAAATAATCCTACAACACCGATACTAACTCCGAGAGTAACTCCTAAGCCTGCTATGTTAAAATGTTCAAAGTTACTTGGAAATACAATCCAATAGAGTTCAATAACATGAGAAAATAAAATCCAAAGAGCAACTTTTGCTAAAAAGTTAATATCTCGTTTGTTTGGGCGATTGAGCAAAAGAAAAAATGGAATAATAAACTTAATGAATGGAATTGCATAAGAAATTGCTGTCCAGCCACCCATTAATCTTTGTTCAAACCAAAAAGTTTCTTCTGGTAAGTTTGCATACCACATAAGCATAAATTGGCTGAAAGCGATATAAGCCCAAAATACGCAAAAGGATAATATGAATTTACCTACGTCATGAATATGATTGTCATTTACTGCATCTCCCAAATATCCGTTTTTCTTTAAATAAAAAATAGATACTGCAAGAGCAGAAAGACCAGTTTGATAAGCACCGGCAAATATATATACTCCCCACATAGTGGAAAACCAATGAGGGGTGAGGGACATTAGTAAGTCAAAGGCGACAACTGAAAAAGAGATAGTAAAGAAAAGTAGGAATCCCCCAGCCAATTTTGCGTTTGTGCTTGTGTGCGATACATCTTTGTCTGTATCCTGTGCAACTGAGTTCCGATGGAATAAAAATCCAAATAAAGACCAGATTCCTGCGATTACAATAAGCCTTACAATAAAAAAAGGAGCATTTAACCATGCACTTTTATGCTGGATTAACTTGTCCTTCATAATTTCTGGATTATCAGTGTGAGACCACTCGTATAGATCGTGTGTTCCAAAAATTACTAGAATGGCTAATAATAACAAACCGACAGGTAGAAATTTACCAAAATTTTCCGTGATGCGTCTAATAGTTACTAACCAATGTGCTCCAGTAATGTGACCGATTGCAGTAAAAAATACTCCCGTAATTGCAATTCCTAAAATGAAGACCGTGGCAACTAAAAGTGCTGACCATGCAGGGTTAGAATGTGCGCCTGGATGCCTTGCTTCCAAATGTAAACCAAAGAAACCACCTACAAAACTTACAATTCCAATTAGTATCATAAGGAAAAGAACGTTACGAGTGCTGCCACTGAGTTTAAAATTAATCAGATTTTCTTGAATTTCTGCTTTCATAAAGTTACCTATTTGTTTGCAGAAGCTTTATTGCTATTTGCTTCTTGCAGTTTTCTAATATATAGTATGATTTTCCATCTATCATCAGGCTCGATTTGGGCAGCATAACTTCCCATTAGACCCCGACCCATGGTGATTATATGGTATAGTTGCCCATCAGTCCAGTCTTGGATTTTTGCTCCAACCAATGTAGGTGGTCTAACAGAAAATCTAGGGTAAGGTCCAACCACACTTCCATTCCCTGCACCTGCGACTCCATGACAAGGAGCACAATAGATTTGGTATCTACTTTCTCCTCTTTGGAAATTAGCGAGAGTGGTCTTTGAAGGGTAGGGATTTTTTAATCCTTGTTCTTTTGTCATTTCGTCTGGTGTAGCGATGTCTGTAAACTCATAAGGAAAGTATCCAACTGGAATGGTTCCTTCAGGTGGAAGTCTCCTACCATAAGAGTTATTATAGTCATCCATTTCTTGGGATTCTCTTGCCGGAGAGTCAAACATATCCGGGAAAAATTCAAGTGGAGGTTTGCTGTATTCACAGTTATATGCAGTGAATGTTAAGAAAATTAATATCAGATAATTTTTTAGATTCATGTTTAGCCTTTTACAACGGTCACGTCAGTCGCGCCCAAAGATTTAATAAAATTAACTGTCTCTGCTTCCTTATAACCTGGTGCGGTTGAAGGAATCCAAAGTGCAAATTTATGACTGGTTATGTCTTTGTGTAAAATTTTTCTTCCAAGAACAGGAACTCTTGAGAAGAAAAATAACGCCAACGCAGAGCTAATCCCTGCCATAAAAATGGTCATCTCGAAGGTGACTGGGATAAAAGCAGGCCAAGCGTTATATGCCTTGCCAGAAAAGTTGATAGGCCAGTCTACTACGTGAGTTAGGTATTGGTATGCAAAACCAAAGCTACATCCAACAAGTCCCATGACGAAAGTAATCCAAGGAATTCCTGATCTGGGAAGTCCCATAGCTTCATCAAGTCCATGAACAGGAAATGGTGTCAGGCAATCAAAACCAACATAGAATTTTTTGTCTCTGGTTTGTCTTGCTGCTTCTAAGATTTGTTCCGGCTCATCAAAGAGTCCGAACACACCAGAAGAAGTTTCTTCGTAAAAATGAAATTGTTCTAATTTTGGTAAATACATTTTAATGATGACCTCCTTTTGTAGGCATAATGCTCTTAACCTCAGCTGCTGCAATCACAGGAAGAATTCGACAGAAGAGTAAAAAGAGTGTAAAGAAAATTCCAAAAGTTCCAACAAACATAGCGTAATCGTAAAAAGTCGGTGTATAAAGTGCCCAGCTAGATGGCATGAAGTCTCTGTGAAGTGTCATAACAATCACAAAACGCTCAAACCACATTCCTATATTAACAAAAATGGAAACTACAAACATCACAGGAATACTAGTTCTAAACTTTTTAAACCAAAATACTTGCGGGGATAAAACGTTACAAGAAATCATAATCCAGTATGCCCACCAATAAGGACCTAAAGCTCTATTAACAAAGGTAAAACCCTCATATTCGTTTCCAGAATACCAAGCAATAAAGAACTCTGTAGAGTAGGCGTATCCAACCATAAGACCTGTCACCATGATAACTTTGTTCATGTTTTCTAAGTGTTTCATTGTGACGTATTCTTTTAGGTTAAACATTTGGCGAGCAATAACCATCAGTGTTACGACCATCGCAAACCCAGAGAAAATCGCCCCTGCAACGAAGTAAGGGGGTAAAATCGTAGTGTGCCAACCAGGAAGTAGGGACGCCGCGAAGTCAAAACTTACGATCGTATGAACAGAAAGAACTAATGGAGTGGAAAGAGCAGCTAAAATCATGGATACCATCTCTAAATGAGACCAAGCCTTATTAGAGCCAACCCAACCAAAAGAAAGAGCATCATAAATTGCATACTTGAATTTATTGGTAGTTCTATCTCGCACAGTAGCTATATCGGGAATAAGACCAATGTACCAGAATACAAGCGATACACTGAAATAAGTAGATACAGCAAACGTATCCCAAATAAGAGGAGAACGAAAGTTAACCCATAAAGGTCCTCTTTCATTTGGATATGGAAATAACCAATACCCTAACCAAGGTCGTCCAACGTGGACAATAAGGGAGGAGGCGGCTACCATAACAGCAAAGATCGTCATAGCCTCAGCCGCACGGTTAATACCAGTTCTCCACTCTTGGCGGAATAGATGTAAAACTGCAGAAATCAAAGTTCCCGCGTGTCCAATCCCAATCCAAAATACGAAGTTAACGATAAAAAATCCCCAACCAACAGGATTGTTAATCCCAAGGATGTAAAGACCTTCATACATTAAGTATCCAATAATTCCTAAATCTACAAGAGTTACAGTTAAAGCTATCAAGAACGCTGTCCACCAAATCTTGGTAGGAAACGATTCTGTTGGCTTTAAAATATCTTCTGTAACCTGCTTGTAGTTTTTATTACCCTCTACAAGAGGAACAATTCCCAGTTTTTCTTTAATTGCTACTGTCATCGACATATTATCTTCTACCTTGCCTTATACATTCACTTTGTTTCTTACACGAGTTAGGTAACTAACCTGTGGAAGAACATTTAAGAATTCTAAAATTCTATATGATCTCTTATCTTTTGCATTCTTAGTTACTTGTGCTTCTACATCATTTGTATTACCAAATGTTATCGCATCTGCTGGACAAGTTTCCTGACATGCAGTTTTGAGCTCGCCGTCTCTCAATGTTCTGCCTTCGTTTTTGGCTTTAATTTTTTTCTCAGCAATTCTAGAAGAACAGAAAGTACATTTTTCCATAACCCCTCTGCTACGAACTGTAACATCTGGGTTAAGACCAAGGTGCCTTGGTTCTCTTTGGTAATCAGAATCTTTCCAATGTTGCATCCAGTTAAAACGTCGAACTTTGTAAGGACAGTTGTTTGAGCAGTAACGAGTTCCCACACAACGGTTGTAAACCATATCGTTCAAACCTTCCGAACTATGAGTAGTAGCCGCTACTGGACAAACAGTTTCACAGGGAGCATTTTCGCAGTGTTGACACATTACAGGTTGATGGGCAATTTCGAGAGTTTCTGGTTTTAATGGATCACCAATGTAATAACGGTCGATACGAATCCAATGCATCTCACGTCCCATTAGAACTTCACTTTTTCCAACGACTGGAATGTTGTTTTCAATCTGGCAGGCAGTTACGCAAGCAGAGCATCCAGTACAGAGGCTAAGGTCAATCGACATTCCCCAACGGTATCCCTTATACTCAAACACAGGATTTAAACCTTTGGACATTTCTTTTTCGTTTAGCTTAGGAATTTCAGAAGGTGCTTTTCCTGATTCTGGATTTTTTACAAAATCCTCATACGAAGTAGATTGGATGAGCGGTCTATCGTTGTTATACGGTGTGTAAAGTCCAGTCTTAGGAGCACGACCCGGTGTGGTAGTTGGGTTCATCATGTGATGATCTTGGGTAGATGCGATTCTTGAAACTTTTCCCGTCTTTTCGAGAGTTACATTGATTCCGGCAAATTGTATTTTACCGTCAATTGTATTGGCTAGTTCGTAAGAATTTTTTCCTACTTTATTTCCCACTTTACCAGCTTTCTCACGACCATAACCAAGAGCGATGCTCACAGTTTCGTTGTGAATTCCAGGAACAATAAGAGCGGGTAATGTCAACTCTCTTGAACCAGCTTTTACTTTTACTACATCGTTGGATTGAATTCCAAGTGAGTCAGCGTGTGCAGGAGAAATTCCCACAAAGTTGTCCCAAGTAGTTTTGGTAACCGGATCAGGTAATTCTTGGAGAGTAGGGTTATTTGCATGGGTTCCATCGCCTAACGCAACAGTTGTGTAAAGTGCGAGAGTAACAGACTTACCATCTTTTGGAGAAAGTTTAGCAATTGTTCCTTTAAATGCACGACCTGCTTTGTTAGAGGTGAGGTCTGCTTCTTTGAAAATGCTTCCATTTCTAAGGAAATCTTCCCAGTTGAACTTGGTGCCTAATTTCTTTAAGTAAGCTGATTTGATGTATTCATAGTAAGAAGGGGCATTTCCTAATTTACCGCCAGCCCATACGATTAACGAATCCTCAAAAGAACGAGTATTGAAAATTGGACGAATGGTTGGTTGGGTTACGGATAATACACCTTTAACCGCTTCTCTATCTCCCCATGATTCGAGGTAGTGAGTTACGGGAGCAAGGTATTTTGCGAAACTTGCTGTTTCGTCGAGTCTATCAGCCATAGAAACATAAAGACCAGCTTTAGCAAAAGAATCTTTTAGATTGAGTGATGGAAGTTGGTAAGCAGGGTTTGTTCCATAAACTAGTAGAATTCCTACTTCGCCAGCGTCTAATTCTTTTTTGAGAGCGTTTAGATTGGCAGAAAAGAGATGAGCAGACTCGCCACGATTGTTTACATGGTCTACAGTCTTACCGTCATTATCCAGCGCAGAGTTGAGTAAGTTTACAGCGATTTGTAAGTCAACAGCGTCAGTGGTTTGCGAAGAAGTGCCACCAGCAACTACTAATGATTCGCCTTTTGCTGACCAAAGGTCTTTTGCGATTTGTTCAATTAGTTTTGCGTCTACACCGATTTCAGAAGCAAGACCTTCTACGGTATAACCAGCAGTAGCCGAGGATGCAGCCCCTGCACCGAGTTTGCCTAGAGCAACTGCAACAGCAACTGCAAATCTTCTACCATCACCTGATTTGATAACGATTCGTTTGTCAGCATTAGAGCCAGTAACAGAAGGAACTGATTCAGCAGCATAAAACTTGTTAATTGTGGAAGTAGTATCTTTGATTTTTCTTCTAGATGCAAATTGCTTTCCGTATTCAACAGGAGAAATCCATGTGCCGAGGAAGTCAGCATCAATGGAGAGAATTACTTTTGCTTTATCAAAATGATAATTTGGAACGATTGCTTTTCCGTAAGATTCATTTGCTGCAAGAGCAATAGGCTCTTCGACAGAGGTTACGTCGATTTCGTAGTGTTTACCGCCACCAACTGTGGTTAGGAATTCAGAAATCAGAGCTTTAGTTGATGGTGAGTCAATCGGACCTGTGACAATTCTAGTTTTACCTTTGAGAGCAGCTATTTGCGTTTTAACAACTGCATCTAAGTCAGCCCAAGAGATAACTACTTCTGCCCCGTTTTTGATTTCGGCTGGCTCTTTAGAACGGTCTGGGTCATATAAATCTAAAATAGAAGATTGACCTGAGGCACAAAGTGCACCTTTGGAAATTGGGTTAGCAGGATTTCCTTCTAATTTAAGAGGTCTTGCATCGCGGGTTTTGACTAATACTCCACAACCAGCAGAGCAACCACCACAAGTAGAAGCATAGTAAGTAGACTGACCAGGTTTAACATAGTCAGGAGCTTTTACATAAGGAACGATTTTTTCTTGTGGTTTTTGGATACAGTTTAAAGTGAGCATGGCAGAAGAGGCACCCATTAATTTTAGGAAGGTTCTTCTGTCATAGTCGCCAGTTTTGATTCTAGCTATGACTGGATCAGGGCTAGTGTAAAATTCTTGGTTTTGTAGTTGTTTAAGATTTGATGTATCTTTTGTTTCGTACGATTGCCAATGTGATTTTCTTTCTTCTTGGAAGCTGTTGTTAGACATTTACTAATAACTCCTATAAAATTATCGGTGGCAGGTGGAGCAGTCATTCGGAGCATTGTTCTCTCTATGACAATTCACACAATATCCCATATTCAGTGATTCAACTTGTTTTACTTTTACCATTTCGGCAACATTGCCATGGCATTTAGAACAATCTACACCACGGGAAATATGGCGAGAGTGGTTAAAGTATACAAAGTCGGGTTGGTCATGGACTTTATTCCATTGGATTGGCTTTCCTTTTCCCTCAATTGTAAGTCCAGTGGTTTTCTCTCCTTCAAATTGCTTGGTGAGCCATTTTACATCACTTGTCTTTACTGCCACATTAGAGTGACAATTCATACAAGTAGCAGTAGGGGGCACGCTAGCATGAGCAGAGGTTTCCACACTGGTATGACAATAACGACAATCAATCTTGTTGTCACCGGCATGGATTTTGTGGTTAAAGGGGAGTGGTTGGTCTGGTGCATATCCCACATAACGAGACGGGGAAAAAAGCAAGTATGCAATCGCAGCAACCGTGATAAGTGGCATTGTAATTTTAATAGCTTGTATATTCATTCTAAAGAGATTCCTTTCAAAGTCCCAAAGAGTAACTTTTAATATGCAAAATTAACATATATCTCATTCTACACTATTTTTTTAAGGGTGAAAAATTTCAAACGGTTTTAGGAAAATAGAGAAGAAATAAGTTAACTCGGACAGTCGAAGGGGATTTTTTGCCATGCTTCGGCTGGCTCAGTATAAACGCCGGCACTGAGTCATAGAGGGTTGGGATGGTGCTATTTTTATTCTTATTCGTCGAATTAAAGAGAGCTAATGAAATATTTTAATCAATTATCATATTGTAATAGAATAATAACCAAGGCTGAATTACTAAAATAAACAGTATATTATGAAATAGACTCTCTTTAAATCTCTCCGTGTCTCAGTGCCTCTGTGGCAACATACTATCTTATACTACTACTTTCAACTAGCGACCAGTCTATTTTGTTGTAAACATCCTCAAGATTGAGTTCCATGTTGATTGCATCTATAGGAAATGGATGATTTTCGTTTGATTCCATATACAGATAATTTCCATCTTCCAATCGTTTGAATTTTTCTAATTTTTTTGTTTTGGAGGAAACTAAAATATATTCCTTGAGAGAAGGAATTTCCCTATAAAAAGAAAACTTTTGTCCTCTATCGTATTTCTCAGTAGAGTCAGATAATACTTCTATTAAAACGGTAGGATTTTTGAGAGTGTCGAATTTATTATCTAATAGTTCTACTTTACCGCAAACAATTGTAACATCTGGATAAGTATAAAAACCTTCGTTTTCTATCCAAAGTCTTAAATCTGAAGGATAGACATCACAAGGTTTATCTTTTAAAAATTGATTGAATAGGGATATTAAGTTGGCTACGATCTTATTGTGTAAAACAGTAGCCCCCGCCATCGCGAAGATTTCCCCATTATAATACTCACTTTTGAAATCCGCTTTTCGCTCTAATTCCAAATATTCCGATTCGGTAAAAGTCTTTCGGGCTAAATTATCCATAAGTTTAGAATGAACCTTTTTTATGGTTAGAGTCAAGTCAAAAATTGAATTAAGGAATTGTATACCAAACATGGTTATCAGAACAAGCGGTTAAAACGTGGTCCGTAACGTATGAATAACTTGATTGGTTATGCACCAAATCTTCTTTCTGTTTTAGTAATACTTGCCAGTTTTTCTTTTATTTTAGACTGCAATTTCAAATAGTCTTCGTGAGTAGGATTTCTGAGTAAACATCTTTCTATAAAGCTTAGAGATTGCGCATAACGTTTTAATTTTAGTGTGGCAAAGGAGGCGATGTAGAATGCTTCCGTATTACTAGAATCAGTAGAAATATAATCCGATATTCGCAAATACGCAGTTTCGTAATCTTTTTTTCGTAAATACAATTTGGCTAAACGTTTTAGTACGCGTGGATTTTGGTTGACCATGGTTTCTAATAATTCGATGGCTTCTTCGTGGCTAGATACAGTTGTTTTAGAAAATTCTGTGTCTAAGTTAGCGCTTTCTCCTGTGTATTCAATACGTAAAATGGATAAATCATCCATCAATTCTTTGTGCTCACACAATTTATCTTTGATTTTAAGAATGTCTCCCTCACTTTGTTCGATTACTCTCAAAAAAAGAGATTCGTCATTATTTATGATTCGTAAATCCGAAGAGCCAGGATTTAATACTAAATCATCTTTTCCATCTGATCCAATAAAAATTACATCATTTGGTTTTAGTTTAAATAGTTTGATAGAAAGTTTCCCTTCTATGTCAGGTGTTCCTAATTTACGAAGCATAATCTCATCTTCAATAAAACTAGCACATCCATCTCGATAGAGGATAGTAAAAGGATGCTCTGCATTGATATAATACATGACACTAGTATCTTCTTCGATTAATCCGATTGTGACTGAGACTAACATTAACCCGTCGAAAGTCTCAAATGTTTTATGTAATTCTATGAAAGTATTCTTTAACCATCTCTCAGGGGATAAATTCTGTAAGCTGCTATTCGATTTATTTCTTTCTATACTTGCTCCGAAGATAGAGCCGAGTATGAGTGCTCCACCAGCTCCTTGCAATGATTTTCCCATTGCATCTCCATTCAAGAATACTATGTAAGATTTCCCATTTAGGCGGATAACGTCCGTATAACACAAGTCGCCCCCGATGGATAGTTTTTTCTTCTTGAATTCGAATGTCTTTTTTTGTTCGATTAAAAAATCAATTTTAAATTTATCTGTACTACCATTTCTTTTGAAGAAAGGATTTAGCAAAAGAGAAGTCAAAAAATAATCTCCATCTTGTTGGTATTTTAGTTTTGTAATTTGTTCGAGTGAGTTATTTAGTTCACGTGTTCGTGTGGCAACTTTAGATTCCATTTCTTCGCTATACTCTTGGATAGAATTTGCCATTGAGTTAAAACTTTGTGATAATTCGCCGATTTCATCGTTAGTTGAAATGGTCGATCTTTGGGTAAAGTCTTGTTTGCCGAACTGGGTGACTGTGTCGGTAAGTTTATTTAATGGATCAATGATTGTATTGATCAAAAAATAAAGTAAAATACCTATGATAAGTAAAGAAATAATTCCAATAGCTACAAGAATATAAATTGCTTTTAAGGTGTTTGCTAATAAGTCCGATTTGGAGATACTTACGATTATGCTCAAATTTCCTGTTTTAATGGGGGAGTAGAAGGCTACCACATCCTCTTTTGTGAATGGATCTTTTGTATTGATATAACCTTCTTTTCTGAGTAAAATTTCCTTTGCCAGTGTTTCATAGTCAGGTAAACTATTTTCTGTTGCAATTTGACTGATTGTTTTTTTATTTAAAATATGACTGTCGAAGAGAGGAACTGACGATGAAATAAAGATTCCAGTTTCGCTTACTAAGACTGCATAATTTGATTTGTAAATTTTATTTTCATCAAAACCTAGCAGAAGTTTTTTTACAGTTTCAATGGATATATCAAGACCTGCAACTCCCTTAAAAATATTATCTTTGACTATTGGATAACAAAAAGACATCATGAGCACTCCCTCATAAATATAAGGAGTTGGAATAAATACATTTTTTGTTTCTTTCGGAACTGTATAAAAATCGGAAATATCAGCATCTAATACTGGTTCTACTACTAATTCCTCTCCTTTTAAACGATTCCAATAGGGGAGAAAACGTCCTGTATTATCATGCCCGACTTTGTTTTTATATTGATTATCCTTGTTATCAAATGCGTTAGGCTCATAGATCACCCAAGAACCTAAAATATTTTTGTCTTTTTGTGCGATTTCTTTTAGAAAATTTTGAATCTCTAGTCTAGAATGACCACCATAGTTTAATTGGGATGCGGCTAACGTTTCTGCAATAGAGTCATACTTACTAACAAAAGCATCAATCTGACTTGCATAACTTCTTGCTGTTAATAAATTTCGATTTAAAATATTTTCTTTTTCTGTAATATAAATGTAAAATGCGATTACTATTGTTAATCCAATTAGTAAAATAGCCATTGTTGGCAGTATGGACAACATCATTTTATCTTTTATTCTGCGCATACTTTTATTTCTCCGTTGGATAAGATTAACTAAAAGAATATATACTTAGTATAGAATTCTTACAAAAATGCAGCCTATCTAGATAACTAAGTCATTCAGTAGGTTAAACAATGCAACATTAAAAAATGCAATGCTAGAAAAAATATCTTTAAGTATAAACTTGTGGAACTATTAACTCTTCTGGATTTGGATTGCGTCTATACCCTTCATTCCATGTTCTCTGAGGGAGAATTACTTTTTTCTTTTTGATTTCTTTGTATGGAATTTGGGATAATAGATGGGCAATGCAATTGAGTCTTGCCAGTTTTTTGTCTATGGCAGGAACGATATTCCATTTCGCTTCTGGAATATTTGTGCGTTCTAACATGATTTCTTTGGCTTTAGTGTAATTTTCCCATCGAATCCTTGATTCTAAATCCATTGGACTTAGTTTCCATTGTTTTAATGGATCGTGTATTCGGCAGTTGAATCTAAATTCTTGTTCTTGGTCGGTAATGGAAAACCAATATTTGATTAAATGAATTCCCGATTTACAAATCATTCTTTCGAATTGTGGGACAGTGTTTAGAAATTCTTGGTATTCTTCCTCTGTGCAAAATCCCATTACTTTTTCAACACCAGCTCTGTTGTACCAACTTCTGTCGAACATTACAATTTCACCTGCTGCCGGCAAATGCGATATATACCTCTGAAAATACCACTGTGTTTTTTCTCTTTCTGATGGAGCGGAAAGGGCAACCACTTTATAAATCCGTGGATTTAATTTTTGTGTAATTCTTTTTATGACTCCACCTTTGCCTGCTGCGTCTCTTCCTTCAAAAATAATTACTAGTTTGTAGCCAGTTTCTTTTACCCAGTCTTGCATTTTAACTAATTGGATTTGTAGTTTTAAAAGTTCTTTTAGATAGGACTTTGTATGATTTGTAATATCACCTCCGGATGGAAGTTCCAAAAGCGTTTTATCAATATTATGCGTTACAACATCATCACTTAAAGATTCTATTTCCTCTGTCACATCATCTAGGATTGCATTGTAGATTTTATTATAGTCTTCACCAAAATTTTCATGTATATTTTTATCTTTCATATTTTCTCCAAGGAAATTAATAGTTTCTAGTTTCTAGTTTGTAATTTGAATTGTTGTAAAAAAGGAAAGTTCGCTTTTTTTCAGGAGTTGGATATACTACAGAGGAGAGCAAAATAACGAATAGACTCACTGCAATTCCGAGAGACGCGAGCAAGATATCTTTTCCAATTGTTCTAAACGTATCTAGGTAAGGTCTATCCAATTTTGTAACCATATGCAAACTGATTTCTCGACCTGCAAGTAATCCCAAAAAAACCCAAGTGGTTGACATTGGAAGTTTACTTATGGATTGAAATACCAATAGAATGAGTGCGTAAACTATATCAATAATTGTAGCTGCTTTACTTCCTACCACGTCTGTCTTTTCACTTACTACATCTTGAATGGTTCCACCATTACTTTTGATTACAATACTTAGCGCAAAACAGAGAAAACCCATTCCCACTATGAATTCCAGAATATTTAATTTTCTAGGAATGAATACAGCAATATTAGCAGTGTCTTGTAAGAGCCATGCTATCCATAAAAAAGATGTGGATATCCATTGCAAAAAAGCCCAGATTTTTTCTGAACGAGGCGAAGGTCTGTAATCCGCTTGGTATTCTTTTTTATTTAGTAAACCTAGAATTCCCCAAACAACGAAAGCAGAAAAAAAAGCAAGCCCATATCCATAAAAAGATTTTGTGAGCATCTTCTCAACATTACTTCCTCCAAATAAACCCAAAATTAGAAATGTAGTAGAAATTGGGGCGCGTAGTCTAGTGATGATTACAAGAATAATCGGAGAAAGTAATTGGATTAAGTTAAATTCCTGAACTTCATTAAAGGAATCCAACCTGTGGAAATGAATTTCACCCGACTCCTTAAACCAGCCATAGAGATGAGTCAAAATCATAAACCCACAAAAAACTAAAACCTTCGGTAACCAATGAGTTTCTCGTTTACTTTCGATAAATGTTCCGATGGTCTGAATTGCATCGTTACCCGCAACAGAGTAAGCGGCAACGGCAAATGCCATCCAACCTAAATAATAATGTGGAACGCCCATGTAATAGGAAAAGATAATGATAATCGTAATAAATGCTAAAAATGTATAATACCTAAGTTGGTCGATGATGGTTGGTTTTTTATTTGATTTTGATTCTTCCATTGTGCCCTCATCTCAAATTCTATTTGAGAAAAGAATCAAATAGATTACAAAAAAATAACAGATTTTGATTTTTGCACTCAGGTGCTTGTGTTTTCTTTTTTGATGAGTATAGTAAGTGAAAAATTAGGAGTACAAACAAAATGAAAAAAGAATTTTCTATGAAATTGTTTTGGATTGGGATTTTGGGTTTATTTTTATTCTTACCTTTGGCGTTAATTCAAAATCTTGCGGATGAAAGAAGACAAAGACGAGATACTGTTACGTTTCAATTAGGACGGGTTTTAGGGGGATCCCAGCTAATTGCAGTTCCATTTCTGTCCAAAGAGCCAAAACCTGTGGCTGATGAAATGGTTTTTAGTTCGGAAGTTTTAATCAAAGGAAAACAATCAGTAGAGATTCGAAAAAAAGGAACGTACAAAATTCCTTTTTACAATTTAGATTTAACTATTTCNNTGAAAGTAATGGGAATGGAAAAATTTCACTTACTACCATTAGCTGAAAATGTTAGATTCGAGATAGAATCGAATTGGGCGGATCCTTCTTTTACAGGGATTGCACTTCCTGATGAACGTTTAATTGAGGCTAATGGCTATAAAGCGGTCTGGAATTTTAAAACACAGGATGACCTGAAAAGTAAAATCCACCTATACAATATGATGGAAGAAAATACAGAGTTCGCAAATTTACAAGACGAGATATTCGGTGTTAGCCTGATAGTTGCTTTGGACAGTTACCATTTAATCAATCGAGTAGTGAAATATGGACTTTTATTTATTGGATTAACATTCGCTGGTTTTTTTGTATTCGAGGCGATTTATGCACTTCGTGTCCATTTGATTCAATATGTATTTGTTGGCTTTGCTTTACTTTTATTCTATCTACTTTTACTTTCTTTCTCAGAATACATTGGATTTGCCGTTGCTTACTTGGTTGCTGCTCTGGCAGTTTTAGCGCAAATTTATGGTTATGCGATAGTAGTTTTGAGAAGTAAAAACAGAGCCTTTGTTTTAGGAACTGGAATTTCTATATTGTACGGATTCTTGTATATTCTAATCAACTTAGAGGAATATTCGTTAGTAACCGGCAGTATTTCTTTATTTTTGCTTTTGACTGCTATTATGTATTTTACTCGAAACGTAGATTGGTATACGTTATTTGGAAATTCGGAGAGGCAGTAGGTGTTTATTCTAAAAATTCCAACCTATGTCGGTTGGAATTTTTAGAATGACAAATTGAGCAGCTATTTTAGATTATTCGAAATACTTGAATCAATATTGCGAGGCTATGATGGATAAAGATATTACTAAAAAATATTCCAACGAAGAAATCACGGTAGTTTGGAAACCAAAAGTTTGTATTCATTCTGAAAATAAACCATTTTGTGATGGCTCGCATGTAAAAAAAGAATTCAAAGGCTAATGGATGTTATACTTTTGAAAGAAGGTTATAGGAATGGAATCTAGAAAGCAAGTTATTAAGAAATTTTTCTTTGGAATGATTTCTGTAATTGGTTCGTCATTCATTTTAAAACTATGTAAGATTCCAAAAGAAGAAACTAAATTTGATAATAATAAGGAGAGCAGTGCAATGAGTAAACAAATTGTGAAAAGTATTAGCCGAATGGGTTTTCAGTGGGAGACTGCAGATCCATTTTTATTTTGTGTGCATCATGAAGATTTTTACCCAAAAGGCAACTCTTCTATGGGACCTGTTGCTTCTCTTGCTGGGCGCAATATTGGACAAGACTTTCAAATCAAAGATGGTTGGAGAATGTACCATGGTCAGAAGATCCCAGGTTTTCCGAGTCATCCGCACAGAGGTTTTGAAACTGTTACGGTTGTTCAATCTGGATTTGTGGATCATTCTGATTCTATGGGTGCAGTGGGTAGATATTCCGGTGGAGATGTGCAGTGGATGACAGCAGGATCGGGAGTCCAACATGCAGAAATGTTTCCTTTAGTTCATGAGGATAAGGACAATAAGCTGGAACTTTTTCAGATTTGGCTAAATCTCCCACGTGCGAATAAGTTTGTGAAACCGCATTTCACCATGTTATGGAAAGAATCAATTCCTAAGTATGAATCAAAAGATCAAAATGGAAAGTTGACCAAAGTAGATGTGATTGCAGGTAGATTAGGTGGTTTACAACCATCTTCTCCGCCACCGGATTCATGGGCGGCAGATCCTAAAAATGCAGTAGCCATTTGGATTATTAAAATGGAGAGTGGAGCCAAATGGATATTACCCGCTTCAAATCCAGGGGTAAATAGAAATCTATATTTTTACAAGGGAACTTCTTTTAAAGTTGCGGATACTGAGCTTTTGCCTTATCATAGTGCAAACTTAGTTTCTGATGAGGACATTCTTTTAGAAAATGGAGAAGCGGATGGATTTCTTTTATTTCTCCAAGCGCGTCCAATTGGAGAGCCAGTTGTGCAGTATGGTCCTTTTGTGATGAACTCACGAGAAGAAATCCAAGATGCATTTAATGACTTTCAACGAACTCAGTTTGGTGGATGGTCGTGGGACAACTCTGAGCCTGTTCATGGCAGGGGCAAAGGGCGATTTGCCAAACATTCAGATGGAAAAGAAGATTCTCCACCTAGTGTCTAAAAACTTTGTCTGTCGAATTCTAGTTTGTATTTTTGTCTTTCTGTGATGTAGTTGCTGTTAAAGGGTATTTCGATTCGGGTGCGGGTAATACCGCTTTTGCACCCGATGCGAAAATCAGAAGTGGGAATTCCTGCTTCTTTTAGCATCAGAAGACTTACCACTAATCCTAAACCTTCCCCCTCCGAATTATCTGAATTATCCTTATGAAAATCTACTATACTTACATATTTTTGCCCGAGAGCGAGTTTTGCACGAATTCGTTTTTCTTCTTCTTGGAAAAGCTGGCTGTTATTGAGTAGTTCAATTTTGATTCCATCATTTGAGTGGTGCATGATGATTTTGATGTATAGACCTTGGTCTTTTGCGATTTCACAATAGGTTGGCAAATGATTGTTAGTCACTTGTTTTTTGAATAGTTTGGTTCCGCTATTGTAATCAAATTCGTCGTAGATGTTTAGCTCTTTTTGTTTGAAAAATGCTTTTTTGGCATTTGCTTTTACGGCGTTCATGGCAGATTCGAATAGAGCTGTGTAAACTGCGGCGAAAAGATTTTCTTTATTATAAAAATTTAAAAGTTCTAAGACACTTGAATAAATAAGTTTTTGAGTAGGCTCATTTAGGGAATGTAAGGAAATCTCAATAGAAGAGCCACTCTTGATTGCTGTTTTAACTGATTCTAAATCCACTAGGAAATATTTATTTTAGTTAATAAGGAATCAATGAAAAAAAACATTACAAAATAAAATTAAAATATTCTTGGCGATATACAATGCTGTACAATTAAGAAAAATATTAAAAGATTACCACCGATGAACACCGATAAAAGAACGATGAAAAATACGACCAAAGGTCGTTAAGTCAAAATTATCGAATCTGTTATCGGTGCTCTCGGTGTTCATCGGTGGTAATCTGTTAAAGAGTATTTCTATCAAGCAAGATGATAAAGTTCACAATATACAAATGAAAGATGCTAAAGAAGAAAAAGAAGCGGGCGAATTTTTTAGATTCAGAGAGCATTAGTTTGACCGAGAGGTAAATCATAAGTATGCACAGAGCAATGGTGGAATAAAGATAAATATTTCCAACTTTACCAGAGACGTAATAAAATGCGATACACGAAATAGAATAAAGAATTGTATAGATAAAAATTGCCTGAACGGTTTTCTTTAAACCTCGCACAACAGGCATCATAGGAAACTCTGCAGAATTGTAATCGTCTTTTAGAAATATCGCCAAAGCCCAAAAATGCGCAGGAGTCCAAAGAAAGATCATGGCAAATAAAATCCAAGCAGGTAAAGGCAAACTATTAGTAACCGCCGCATAGCCAATCAAAGGTCCGATACAGCCAGAGATCCCGCCAATGACGATATTCTGGTCGGTGCGAGGTTTTAAGTAAATGGTGTAGAGAAAAATATAAAGCAAAAGACCGGATAAGGCACATAAGGCGGTGAGAAGATTCGCGTAGAAATATAAAATCCCAAAGGAAACAACAATCATCCCAAGTCCGACTGACAATGCAGTGACGGGTCGAATTTCCCCCTTAGGCAAAGGGCGATTTTTTGTGCGTTCCATTCGAGCATCTCGATCGATTTCTATGTATTGGTTTAAAACAAAAGAAGCAGAGGACATAAAAAAAGTCCCAAGTAAAGTCATAGCCACCAAAAAAGAATCAGGATGACCATCTCCACCTAAATACAAACCAGGCAGAGATGTAACGAGGACAAGCGATGTTACCCGTGGTTTGATAAGTTTATTCCAAATCGAAATGTATTTTAGCATAAAGGCTACTTGGAGTTATCCTCAGGAAGAAGTCGATAATAGAGAACAGTGTAGTTGACGATAAAAAGAGCAACACCCATTCCCGTATGAAGAGCAGTAACAAGAATAGGAAGTTGGAAGATAACATTACACACACCAAGGATAATCTGAACACCAACGGTATACAAAGCCATTCTGAGAAACATACGAGTTCGCTTATCGTAGGATTTAAAAATGGAAATTGTCATGTTAATCACAACCAGAATTAAAATAAGGTAAGCCATAAAACGGTGTTCCATTTGGATTCGCACCAAACCGTCCATCTTAGGAAGCCATGCTCCATGACAAGTAGGCCAGTCCGGACACGCAAGTCCCGCATAATTAGAACTAACTCGACCACCGAGAAAAAGTTGGAAGGCAATTAAAAATACAGTAAGAGTAATAAGAAGATTACGAGAAGAAAAAACTTCACTCCATCGCAAAATACTAGTTTCTAAAGTTTCGGTTTTCAAGATAAAATTTGCCTTAGCCGTAATACTGACAATCAAAGTAAAGAGTAAAACTGCATTGAGCAAATGCATATTAACCGTACCGGGATCTAACAAGAGGGTAACAGTGAGTTTCCCAAGAATGACTTGATTCACTAATACCACAAGTGAGGTTACGGCAAGTAAGCCAAAACGTTTGCGAAGTTCAGAGTCTTTGAATATTAAAATGGAAAGGGCTAGGATAACAAAACCCAAAAGACCAGAATAAATGCGATGCCCAACTTCCATCCATATCCTAAATTCGGGAGGTGGAATAACCTTTCCATAACACAAAGGCCAGTCAGGACAAGCAAGTCCAGAGTCAGTGGCGCGCACCAAAGGACCGAACAAAATATTAATAAAAATCAAGACAGAAAGAAGAAAGGCAAGGCGATAAATTGTGGAAATAGATTTACGAAAAACGTCAGTCATTCTATTCTCTAGCACCAGCCTGTTTAAGTAGGGAAACGATTTCTGGTCGACCACCTTTCAATGCAAAACTAAGAGCAGACTCATCGACATTTGTTCTAGCATTGGGATTCGCCTTGTTATCCAATAAGATAGAGATCGCATCTTTACGAGCGTAAAAAACAGCATGAATCAAAGCAGTTTTTCCTTCTTTGTCCTTGGCATTTACCAAAATTCCAGGTCGATCAAGGAGATACTTCAGAATATCCAGATGCCCATTGGCAGCCGCATAAATCAACGGAGTCTTACCAGTTTCTTTATGTTTGCGGTTAACGTCCGCGCCTGCTTCTACAAGAAGTTTGACCATTTCGAGATTGTTGTCACCCGAAGCAAGAAGGAGAGGAGTCATTTCTCTAGAATCAGAGGCATTTAGGTTGACCTTCGTCTTGAGGAGGATTTTCACCTTCTCAAGATTGGAATCTTTTACAGCCTCCACGAATTCGTCATTCGCTTGAGCAAACATAGACGAAAAACAAAAAAGCAGGCTAATCAGGATTAACCGAAAGTTCACAACAAAATCCTTAAACACAGGCAACGATTAAATCGCCGCCGGCTTTCACTTCGCCGTTTTGGTCAACAGCTTCGACACTAACAGTGATTAGCTTCTCGCCGTTCTCTTCTTTTTTACGTTTCACAGTACCTTTGCAAGTAAGAACAGAACCGAGTTTAGTCATAGATTTGAACTTAACACCAAAAAATTTAATTTGTTTTTGGTCGGCCCAATTGGTGCAAGCCCGACCAATGAGAGCCATTACAAACATACCATGAGCAATCGTTCCATCTAGACCATTTGCAAGAGCAAATTCTTTGTCGTTGTGAATAGGATTAAAATCTCCACTCGCTCCCGCATAACGCACNNTTTATCAAATTCGATTTTCATAAATAATTACTCCTTAATTAGGGCGAATGACAATCGCCATTTCAGCTTGGATGCAAGGCTCATTTTTTGCGTTGTGGTAAGTGGTTCTAAAAGTAACCATGTCCATCTTGCCGGTCTTTACATCGACAACTTCGGATTGCGCCCAGACGTTGCCAGGATAAAGCGGTTTTAAATAAGTATACTCTTCTTTCAAATGAAGGAGACGTTTGATGTCGATACCAAAAGAGGTCATATCGTCCCAGATTTTGGGATAACCCCAGAATTGAATAGAAGTCTGGAAGGTAGGGGGAGCGGGAATGTCATCATAACCAGCCTTTTTAGCGGCTTCGAGATCGAAGTAAATCGGATTGGTTTCACCGATGGCAATACAAAATTCCTTAATTTTTCCACGTTCGACTACAAAATCAAAACGATCCATTTTCTTTCCAACTATGTCCTTGGAAAGTGTGCTAGCAGTTTCACTCATAATTTAGAACTCCCTGTGTAATACTGATTCTACATATTTCAAAATTCGAGAATTCAGTCTATTCTTTATTTTTGGGGGCGAAGGCGCCGGATTTGCGACTGAGCAAATGGGGGGATTTGGGATATATTTTTTAGGCTGGCGTTACCGGCACTTCACATGCGTACTGAGACCGGATGGTGAGGTTGGTGAGCGAAGTCGAACCACCGCCGGTCAGGCTCTCACTCTTGTCATGTTTTTTCAAAAAGATAAAAAAACATGACACCGTTCGATCCTTAACGCTACTAATTGAGAAACTCAATACTTTTAAGAGAGACCATACATATTAGAGTTGCCCGAAAATTAGAGAAGAAATGAGTTTGGGACTGTGTAAAAACAAAGAAAATGATCTTTTACGTAGTACCTCCCCAAATTAGCAAAAATTCTGCCAAATCTAAAAAAAATCCCGAAAACCCCGCACAAAGTGAAAAAATCTGACCTACTAAAAGTATGATAACTTTTCAGAATCAAAAATCTTTCCGAATGGATGACCTAAAAGGAATAGATAAAACCATATCAACCCTTTTAATCCCAGCACACCTTATAACTCCCTTAAAAGAGAAAATCAAAGAACATGGAAACCTCTTTCCCGTGTATCTAAGAAACCTTCTCTGGATGTTCCGAACTTTCACCCACTCCGGTATGATCCCACATCCTCAGAAATTGAAAACCGAATACCAAAAAGAAGGTCTTGATTTACAACGAGTCTGCCTTCGCCCTTTTAACGCAGACTGGTTAGAACTCGGAGAACTGGCTCTCGCATTTGGAAAATCTCGCTGTTGGTTGTTCACCTTTCTGCTAGAGCTAGACCTCCTCGGATTATGGGAAACTTTCTCGAAATTCTCGATGGGTGACGCAGTTCCTACAACCAGCAAGTTACGACTACGCGTTTCGCTATCACTCAAACGGGCTTCACAGGACTTTTCACGAAACTACCACGTCAGAGTCTAGCAAAATAGCAAAAAAGACACAAAATTCAAAAAGAAACCCAAAACAAAAACAAAGCCCGTAGGATGACCATGCCCAAAGCAAAAAATACAAATTCCAATTTATTCAAAAAATAAAATTCATTTAACCACGATCACAACATTTCCTTTTTTATGTCCATGTTCGACATAACTGTGAGCTTCTGCCATTTGCTCTAGCGGATAACGTTTATCAACCACTGGTTTTAATTTTCCCTTTTCAAATAGTTCTTTGAGAAAGTTTAAATTTTCTGTAGTTTCGCTGATCATTCCAGTAAAAACTTTCTTTTTAGAAGTCAAGGAAAGCCATAATCCTGAAAGCATTTCCGATAACAATGCAGCAACTAAAATCAAACTTCCATTTTCTTTTACAGAATTTTTATAAGAGGAAAGTGGAATCTTGTTAACGATTTCAAAAATCATGTCATAGGTTTCCCCATTTTTGGTAAAATCTTCTTTCGTATAATCAATNNACCTCCGCGCCAAAGTATTTTGCCAATTGAACTGTATAAGTTCCTACTGCGCTTGACGCACCGTAAATCAAAACCTTTTGTCCAGGTTGGATTTTTACTTTTTTTATAAAATCTATTGCAGTGAGTCCGGCAAATGGAATGGCGGCCGCTTCTTCAAATGTCATAGTGTTTGGTTTGATTGTTAGAACTGCATTCTCCGGCAAACACTTATACTCCGCATACGTTCCCATACCCATCCCGGCAGAGCCAAATACAAGATCCCCTTTCTTAAACAACTTTACATTTTTTCCAATCTCTTCCACTTCACCAGCAAGTGCAGCTCCTAAGATTTTAATTCTAGGTTTTGTTAATCCAAAGAATAACTTTACGGCAGTAGGATCAGGTTTTCGTAATCTACAATCTCCCGAAGAAACGGAGGTAGCATGAATTTTGATTAGGATTTCATTGTCCTTTGGAGTTGGCTTTTGTATTTCTTGTAGTTGTAGAACATCAGGTGTTCCGTAATTCGTCCAGATAATTGCTTTCATTTTTATTCTCCTAGTTTTAATTTTGCTTTGTTGAATATACTTTATAAATTGAAATTTTCCTAAGATGACTTACTCTGATATTTACTTAAAGCCCATTGCATAAGAAAAGAAAAAATTAAATTTCCTAAAAAATAAGTTACCACTAAGTAAGCAATAAGACCAAAAATAACAAAGAAAAAAGAAAGTATAATTAAGGGGATAATTAAGAGTATCCCTGCAATGCCACTGTTTCCCATTTGACTTTTAAAATAATTGGATGTTTGATTCAGTAAAAAATCAAACACAAAAGGAATTCCTAGTATTATGATTAATAGAGTGAATAGGGCAGAAAAAATTCCAATCACAACATATTGAAGAGTTCCCAACCAGAGAGGTTTCTCTTTTTCAAAAATGTATCCCATAAAAACACAGGTTGCGACAAACGAAACAAAACCGCTAAGTGCGAGTGGAACCCAGTTGCCATTACCGAATATGGGATTTAAAATAAAATGTAAAATGCTTCCTGAAAATCCTAAAACAAAAATGTATACAATAGATTCTTTTAAAATTTGTAATTTTGTTTTCACAGCCACATTAATATTCGATTTTTAATTCTTTGATACGTTTATCTAAGGTATTGCGGTTAATGCCGAGAAACTTCGCAACACGAGTTTTGGTATAGCGGAATTTTTTGAGCGCATATTGAATCAGTCTTGCTTCGACTTCCCCTACAACTACTTCTAAGGCTCTACCGTCTATCGCATCTAGATTTGGCATATTATAAAGAGTAGAGGTTACATCGGATGAAATTTCCTCAGTGGATTTGTTTACAGGGAGATTGAGGGAAGTAAGTTTTTCAGTTATTTCAGCAAAATCATTTTCGTCGAGCATAGTATTTTGTGTCATTACAACAGCACGTTCGATGATGTTTTCTAGTTCTCTTACATTTCCGGGCCAAGGATAAAGTGCGAGTAGTTTTTGGACTTCTCTCGTGAAACCTTTGATGTTTTTGTTATTCTCTTTGGCGTATTTTTCGATGAAGTGAATGGTAAGAAGGGGAATATCCTCTGTTCTTTCTCGAAGTGCCGGAGTATGGATATTAACCACATTCAAACGATAGTAGAGGTCAGCGCGAAATTTTTTTTCTGCGATGAGAGTTTCTAAATTAGCGTTAGTCGCGGCAAGAACACGAATATCTACCTTTTTCACTTTGAGAGATCCGACGGCTTCGATTTCTTTTTCTTGTAAAACACGCAAAAGTTTAGATTGAAGATTCAAATCCATTTCTCCAATTTCATCAAGAAAAATAGTTCCACCGTCTGCCATTTCAAATTTACCTTTTTTGTCAGCAACAGCACCGGTAAAAGATCCTTTGGTGTGACCGAATAGTTCGCTTTCAAGCAGATTCTCAGGAATAGCCGCACAGTTGATTTTGATAAAAGGTTTTTCAGCACGGTTGCTATTGTAGTGGATGGCGGAGGCAATCATTTCTTTACCAGTTCCAGATTCACCAGTGATTAAAACAGAGGCACGTGAATCGGAGACAAGTTGAATTTTTTCAAATAATTTTTCCATATTTTTGGAACGACCGATGATCGAACCAAACTTATACTTCTCTTTCAATTCTCTTTTTAAAAGAACGTTTTCGCGTGAGATTTCTTTTTTTACATCGTCCACAAGATTGTGAATTTTAATAGCTTGGGAAATGATAGACGCAACCACTTGTAAAAAATCTAAGTAAGTTTGAGTGTCCATATTTTTTTGGTGAACTAAAAAAACGCTTAAAACTCCAATGATAGCTTGTTCACTTTTAACTGGAGCAGAAAGCAGGCTTACATTGGACGGGTCATTTTTAAAATGTTCTAAATAACCAACGCGGTTTAGAAATAAAGGGTCATTCGCCACAGAGCGGATAATCATAGGTTGCCCTGACTCATATACTTTACCAATCACACCTTCGCCTAATTGGTATATACCTCTTTCGATTTCATCGGTAGTTAAGCCAACAGCAGCGACAAGTCTTAGCGTATCGCTTTTTTCATCAAATAAAACCAGGCTACCTTTTTCGAGTTTTAAAGATTTTTCAATTGTAACCATGATGGATTGAAAAATTTCTTCAAGGTCAAGGCTAGAAGTTACGATTTTGGAAATTTCAATTAAGACTTGTTGGATTTTATTTTTCTGTTCGAGTCTTCTAAATGTTTGGAGGTTTTTGAAGATCAATGCAGCTTGGTTGGCGAGAATTCCAACAATTTTTAAATGTTCTTCAGTGAAGGCGTTAATTCTGTTAGAGTCCAATGACACTACGCCGATTACCATATCCTCCACGATCAAAGGAACGGCTAATTCGGATTGGATTTCTTTTTTGATGGAGATGTAGTTGGAGTCTTTACTTACATCATTGACGATCATTCCTCGACCAGAGGAGGCTACAATGCCTGTTATCCCCTCGCCAATTTTGAGGCGAATTTCTTTTTTAATTTCTGGGTTGTGACCACGCGAGGTAACTATGTCCAAAACTGATTCTCTGCTATTGACTAACATAAGAGAGCCGGACTCGACGTTCGAAAATTTTAACGAATGGTCAAGAATCATCTCAAGAACCTGATCAGGGTCTAAAGTAGAGTTCATCGCCATAGTAACTTCAGAAATTGTTAAAAAAGGATTAAGGGTTTTACTCGACATATTGTATATACTTAAAACAATTTGCTTACCCTTTAGTCAAGAAAAAAACCTTTTTAAGCCCTAGAATGCAGTATATGGGCAATTAGAGGATAAACAGCATCCAAATCCGAATCAGCTTCTGGGCGATTCGGTGTGACTGCTTAGAGAAGAGCACAGCCGTGCACCTTCCGAAATACCACCGACCGCGCTTTCCATTCCAATGCCGATAGATTTGTGAACAGAACATTTATTTGGTTTAAAAACTATTTTCCCGAAATTTTGCGGCATTTCCGCTACAATCGCTATCGCGGGTTAGTGTGTGGTTTAGATTAATCGTTCGAATTTGTGGCTGATTTGAAATAAGGAAAATTTTCTGGTTAAAGCTTCGCCCTATTAGGCTTTTTTGATTCGACAAAACTTTTTCTAATTAAAGGCTCTTTTGTATTTTTGCTAAACTCGAACGTGATAGCTACGTGCAAAGTCCTGATAAATCCGCTCTAACGAGTAGGTAACCCTCAGCAGTAATTTATTTTTTGTAGGAACTGCATCATTTAATCCTGACTCATATAACATTTCCCAAAATCCAGAAAGATCTAACTCCAGTAAGAAGGTAAAAACAAAGCAGCGAGATTTTCCGAATGCGAGAGCCAGTTCCCCTAATTCAATCCAATCGGCGTTATTTGGACGAAAAGACACACGTTTCAAATCAAGCCCTTCATTCTGGTATTCAGTTTTAATTTTACGAGGATGAGGAAGCATCCCTGAATGAGTAAAAGTCCGATACATTTTTAAAAGATTTCGAAGGTAAACAGCCATTTGCCGACCATGCTCTCTCTTTTTTAATTTTAGTGCTTCGATTAAGTGAGCCGGAATTAGCAGAGTCGAGACAGATTTATCTTTATTCCAAAGTTGATTAATCTTAAAAGAATTAGAATTTTGAAAACTTATCATACTAATACTAGGTTCAAAAAAATATTTTTGTGCGCAAAAAAGGAAATTTTTTTGATAAAAATTAAAAAAAGGAGAGGCTTTCTTATTTATCTTGAACCTAAAACAAGGCTGATGAAATGACCTAACATAGTGTCTAGTTTTGTAAAAATAGTAAAAATATGAAAAGATTACCGCATTATTTTGCGTTCAAGGCAACATAATGCGGTTAATCTTTTTAAAGCCCTGGCTTAATCATTGTTTCCGGTTTCACCCAAGCTTTGAATTTTTCTTCATCAAGTAGACCGAGTTTTTTTCCTGCTTCAAGAAGTGTAGAATTATCATGGTGTGCGGTCTTAGCGATCTTAGCCGCGTTGTCGTAGCCGATGTGCGGATTAAGAGCAGTAACCAGCATGAGAGAATTGTGTAGGTTATGATT
>DDBL01000097.1:0-11803 GCA_002333425.1 Leptospiraceae bacterium UBA2033 | reverse complement strand
CTTGCTTCTACGAGTGAATCGTGAGCTGCAAGAGCTTCAAACTTATTTTCTGCGGATACGAACGGTAAGCCTGTCTCTTTGGCAATTTGTTTTGCTACCTTTTCAGCAAATTCTGGATGAGTGTTAAGACCGGTTCCTACAGCAGTTCCACCAATTGCAAGTCTATATACAGCAGGTAATACATGTTTGACTCTTTCGATTCCATACGTTAGCTGTTGTACGTAACCGGAAAATTCTTGTCCGAGAGTAAGCGGTGTTGCATCTTGTAAGTGAGTGCGACCGATTTTAATAATGTCTTTGAAGTCTTCCGATTTTTTCTTTAGAGTATCACGGAGTTTTGTGAGTTCAGGAATGAGTCGGATATTCAGCTGCTCTGCCGCCGCGATATGCATCGCTGTCGGAAACGTGTCGTTAGACGATTGTGCTTTGTTTACATCGTCGTTTGGATGAATTGGTTTTTTAGAGCCCATTACACCGCCGGCTAATTCAATCGCACGATTAGAGATGACTTCGTTTGCGTTCATGTTCGTCTGCGTTCCAGAGCCAGTCTGCCAAATACTCAAAGGAAAGTGCGCATCGAGGCTACCCGATATTACCTCATCGGCAGCTTTTACGATTAAATCTTTTTTATCCTGTGGAAGTATACCAAGCTCCGCGTTTACAATCGCCGCAGATTTTTTTAATACTCCCAAAGCCCGAATCATTTCGCGAGGAAATTTATCTGTTCCGATTTTGAAGTGGTGCAGCGAACGCTCAGTTTGCGCTCCCCAATATTTTGTTTCGTCTACTAGGATTTCTCCCATTGAATCTGTTTCTTTTCTAGTTCCCATTATTAATTCCTTGTTTGATTTTTAAAATTACTTTTTTGTCTGTCACCCTGAGCCTGTCGAAGGGCGACCTATACTATAAAGTCATGGATTCGACAATCTCACCATGACAACGTTGTTGTCATTCCCGAGTTCTTTTATCGGGAATCTCTACTTGTTGAGACCCCCTACAGAAAATTTAGGGGGTGACAGCCATTTGCTACTCCGACTCTACTTCTATCTTCTCTAACTCTTCTTCTTCATTTAATTTCTCAGGTCCTTTTAATTCAGCGACCAATTCTTTAGTAAGTTGAAAATAGGCATTTACTTTCTTGGCTACTTTCTTGCCATACTTCTCGGAGTAAGTCTTAATGAGCGACATATTCTCATTAGCCTCTAAAGGCAATTTATCCACAGCTTTTGATTCCCAAATCACTACACCGTTAGAACATTTTTGTAAAATTCCTTTGAGCGCAAACTCTGATTTTGCCCCCATTGGAGTCTCTCGCATCTCGGCGGTTAAAATTCCTTCTATCTTGGGAAATTCTTTTAGAGAACAAACATTCTTAAACTTCGCAGGTGCTTTATATACAATGAAAAGCGAATGATGTGAAATTTCTTGACGCATAATATCGTGTAGCATTGCATCTTCTTCAGAAATTTTATTATAAGTAGAAGGTAAAATTAAAATTCGTTTTGTAGTTGCCACATCCGCCGCAAGGCTCGGAGATTTTTTTACATACTGAATGGAACTACATTGTGTGAATAAAAATACTAAGAGAAAGCCAAAAAATAAGTTTTGCATATATCTACAAACTGGTAAATGAGCGAATCTTTTCAAGTAGAAAAGACAAAAAGGTTTCTATTGCTCTAGAAAATTAGATTGAAAACAAGTCAGCAAACTATTACAATGAATTTTTATAGTATTAGGAGAGAAAAATGACAACCATTCAAATGGACTCAATGAATATCGAAGCAAAAAAAGTGGAACTCATTTCTAAAATTACTAGACTCATCGATTATTCTGTATTGCTTGAGCTAGAAAAGATTTTATATAAATCCGAGCAAGAATCTGAAGATTGGGATTCCTTGACTAATCTAGAAAAAGAAAAAATCGAAAAGGGCTTGGATAGCATAAAAAAAGGAAAAGTCATTTCTCACTCAATAGTTAAAGAAAAAATAAATCAATTTATAAAAGAGCTATAAAATGTCGTATGATGTGCGATGGTCTGAGGATGCCTCAAAGATTTTAAAGAAATATTATATCGGTAGCTAAAAAATGCATTACTTATCTAAAAATATTTCAACTCTAGTTTTAATAACTTTTTTATTCACAGAATTTCTTTCTTGTAAAATTCCAAATATCCTACAAAAAATAATACCAGCTAATACAGAAGCGGCTAATACGAATATAACCCAAATATCCGACTATTCCATCGTAACCGATCCGAATGGAATAACATTTTACTCGAAGCCATTGAATTTGAAATCAAAATCCGGTGTTCTTTCTCCCGGCGCAAAATATCAATATACCAGCGTAGTAAAACAAGAACCAAACGCTTCCGATACATGGAAAGAAATTATGTATGAAGGAAATAAAGTTTGGATTATTTGGAATCCAATTTTGGAAGATAGATTAGTTTTAAATTTTTCTACTCATATCTCGAATGAAACTCCCTTAGAATTGGGATATGTTTTGACAGAAAAAGAAATAGGTATTTTGGAATTTCCATTCTCCGATGCGAAACAAATTGAAAAAGTAAATCCGTTTGCGATTCTAAAATCTTTTTATTTCGCAGAACAACGAAGTCATTTTAAAGGTTTCCATGAAGTAGATTTTTCCAATCCACGAAAAGCTACTTGGCACGAAATTACTACCGAATCTGGAGTCAGGGGTTATATCAATGATGTAGATGCATCTTTTTATTCTGATTTAGACAAAATAAAGTCTGCGGCTAATGACAAACGATTACAAAAAGTTGGATTTTTTAAATTAAAAAAATCTAAAGCAATTCTTTATTATGGAGATTCTCTGAAAGCATTTTCATCTAAGGTTAAAGTGAATGAGTTTGGTATTGATTCTTCTATTGAAAAGTCAGGAATTCGCTATTACAGATTAAGCCATACACAATATTTAATGAGGGAAAAGCTAATAGATATTACTCGCAATGGTAAAAAAATTCCATGGAAAGAAACTGATGAAGACTTAGATTTCTATATCTCTGAAAAGGATGGAATTTTTTATACAGAGATGGAGGCTTCTCGAAAAACAATAGATAATACTCGTTTTAAAGGAGATAAGTCTGCGATTCGAGTTATGCAAAGAGAATACGAAGAAAATTCTCTCTTTTTGAATTACAGTAAGTTTAAATTAAAACAAATTCCAAATAAGTTAAGTGACGGGGATACTTATTATATTGCGACAGCTTATTTATATTTAGGTCAAACACCAAGTAACGATGAATTTTCTGGAGGAAATAGAAGAATGATTCTTCGAAAGAATAAGGGAAAATACCAAGCAGTTTCTTCCAATTTGATTTCTTCTATCCCGTTAAGAATTTTAGACTTAGATAAAGATGGGGTTTACGAGATAGTAACCGAAGAACATTGGAGAATGGTAAATCAAAGAATTATTTATGGAATCAAAGAAGGGGAAACAAATTATTCGATTATAACTCCACCCCACGGTTATGATATTGGTGCTATTGACTCAGAAAAGGGATTGGTTATCGCAGGAGTGGGATTGGAAGCTGCTCGAAAAAAGGATTTAGATAAAGGAAAAGTATTCCAATACAACAAAGGAAAACTTATTCCCACTGATTTAAAAACAGACGTTGTTAAACCTTTGCCCTCTATTCGTAATCCGCATTATATTGAATAATTTAGTTGACTTTTTAAACTAAATTAAATAGAATACTACAGAGACAGTAATCATTTCCTTTAAGAAGGAGTAAATGTATGGCAAAAGATAAAAAATGGGTAGATTGTCCTTCGTGTGGTTCTATCGGAACTATGAAATTTTCGAATAAAAAAACGTTCGAAGTAAAACATAAAGAGTTAGGGGACGTTAAACTGAATAAATTAAGCGGATACTTTTGTAAAAAATGCGATGATGGTTTCTTTACTATCAAATCAGAAAATACTATTGAAGCTCATCTTGCCGAATTGCAAGCAAGAAAAGATGCGGATAAAGTCAAAGCATCTGATTTGATTTTAGTAGAAGACCTTGCCCGCAAATGGAAGAAGACCAAACAATACATTCACAAGCTAATGAACGAAGGAAAAATTCATTACGTGTATATAGGCAAATTAAGATTTCCACTCAAAGAAGAATTGAATCGAAATGGAATTTGAAAATATCTATTTCTTCTTGTTCAACTCGACTGCAATGTTTAACGCTTCGTCTAAGTAAGAGCCGCCGCCGATTGTAACAAATCGAACAACTCCATTTCTATCAAGTACTGCTGTCATCGGAATGGCAGAGACCATAAAGAATCCAGCTAACGTTGTATCCGATTCTTGCAAAATGGTAAATTTTGGATTTGTTTTTTTGGCATAAGCTTTTATCAGTTCCATATTCTCGTGAGAGATTGCTAAAATTTTTATATTTGGATTTTCTTCTGCAAATTGGGAAAGTTTTTTATGACTGGCAACACAAGGTCCGCACCAAGTAGCCCAAAATTCAACTATCGTTACTGTATTTTCGATTTCCTTTTTTGAAATAGGCGGTTTACCGTTAATAGTCGCTAGTTTAAAATCAGGAATATTTTTGCCTAGAAGTTTCTTTTTGACTAATTCCAATTCATCTGGTCTTGCTTCTAACTTGAGGGTAAGAGTAATTAGCTTCTTGTCTCGTTCCAGTTCAACTTTTACGTCATTGCCAACTCCTTTGGATTGAACGTAATTGATAAGTTGTTCGGGACTTTTCATTTGGATTGTGTCGATTTTTTTTACGATGTCTCCTTTTTTGATTCCTGCTTTTTCTGCTGGAGTTCCGGCTATTGCCTCGTTAACCCCAACTCCGCCTGGATTTTCGCCGATTGCAATTCCCATCCAAGGTTTTGCTTGTTGAAAACTGTCGGAGTATAAAGAAAGTGACAACGCGAATAGAAACACTATACTTTGAATTATTATTTTGAACATTTTTAAATCTCTCATTTTATTGAGAATGATTTGAAAGTTATTTTATTTACAACTCAAAAAAATCTTACTTTTTCTTCCACTTAACCAACCATTCCGGTTGGAGTGCTCGTTGGTAAAAATAAGCATCGACTAACACTAAGTTAATCGCTGCTTCTACAATGGGAACAGCGCGAGGAAGAACACAAGGATCATGCCTTCCGCCTGCTTTCATTTGTACGTCTTCAGGAGTGTCGTTGACTGTGTTCTGGAATTTTGCGATAGTCGCTGTAGGTTTAAAAGCGGCACGAATTAAAATTTCTTCTCCATTGGAAATTCCACCCTGCATTCCACCAGAACGATTGGTGCGAGTGCGAACTCTTCCTGTTTCCGATTCTACATAAAATTCATCGTTGTGAGTTGAACCAGTATATTTGGTTCCTTCAAACCCAGATCCAATTTCAAATCCTTTACAAGCGGGTATTGACAATATGGCGCGACCAAGATCACCGTCTAACTTATCGTAAACCGGATCACCGAGTCCTGGAGGAACGTTACGCACCACAGCTCGAATGGTTCCCCCTACAGAGTCTCCGATTTTACGAACTTCTTTTACTTTTTCAATCATCTTCTCGGCAAATTCTGGATGCGGACAACGCACGTCATTCACATCGACTTCTGCCTGCGACTTAGGGAGATTATCCGTAATGTTAGCAAATACATCTCCAATGGAATCAACCCAAGCGATGGTTTGAATTCCAAGTTCCTCTTCTAAAATACAACGAGCAAAAGCACCAGCGGCTACTCGTCCGATAGTCTCACGAACTGAGGATCGTGCACCACCGACGTGAGAGCGATGTCCATACTTCGCATGATACGTGTAATCCGCATGAGAGGGACGGTAAATATGGCGTAGGTTTTCGTAGTCTTTGGAGAGATGGTTTTTATTGTCTACAATAAGAGTGATGGGGCTACCGATTGTTTTCCCCTCGAAGATTCCTGACACAACTCGAACTTCGTCGTCTTCTTTTCGTGGAGTAGTCAAAAGGTTTTGTCCGGGTCTGCGACGGGTTAGGTCTTTTTGGATTTCTTCTAGGTTAAAATTTAACCCACCCGGAACTCCGTCGATTACAACTCCTACTGAATCTCCATGAGATTCTCCAAATGTACTTACTCTAAATATTTTTCCCCAAGATGATGGCATGTTTCCACTTTCTAAAAAGTCTTTTATTTTAAAATCAGAATATTGACTATTATTTAAAGAACTCTTTTTGGTTGATTTTGAAACCTTTGAGGACAGTGCTTTTTAAAATGTTTGCAGAAAGTTTTTCCCATTCTTTTTTGTTTTTGTTTACCAAGAGTTCGAGTTTTCTTTCTTTTGGGTAAATAATCCAATATTCTTTGACACCATTTTTTAAATATCGTTGGGCTTTGATTCCTAAATCTCTTTTGATAGAACCAGCAGACAAAACTTCACAAACCAAATCGGGAACTCCATGAATATGCGTTTTTACGATATGTAAATTTTCCGTCAAAAGAAAACTCACATCAGGTCGAACCACATCCCCACCGTCCGGTAAAAAAACATCAATCTCAGTGACCGCTTTTCCCATATCATTTGTTTCTAAAAAAGCGATAAGATTAAATCCAAAAGTAAGTTGTAATTTCCCGTGTTCAAATTCTCCGCTCGGTGCCAAATGTAGAACTCCTTCTATCATATCATATTTGAATCCGTCCTCGTCGAGGTCGAGATACTCCTCTCGACTTACCTTCCAACCTTCATACTTTGGTTTATCGGAAAGCATTTCAGCAGATTTTGTTTCTGGACGTGTTTGAAGTAAAGTAGCCATGACTCAAGTATTTCCTTATTTCTATGAATTTGTCAATTTTAATTTCGGGGCATAAAGAATACCACGGATGAACACAGATAAACACGGATAATGAAGCGATGTTCAATGCTGTTGAGTTAAGGGAATTATTTACACAGTCACCTCGAACTGGTCCATCGTGAGAGGTCTTTTTTACAAGCTCTGTATAAGATTAAACCAATGCAATATTTGTAAAATAGATTTCTCACATTCTATTCATTTGCATTATCACAAATCCTTCCGCCAAGCGATTTTCCAAATGACCGATTTTATGAATTTTATAAAAGACTATGGATTTAAAAAAAAAATGACAAAAAACATTAGTTAAATTTGAATGGCTAGAGTTTGTTCTAGCTATCTTTTAAGTTTTCGGAAAGCCAAAACAACCATTAAATATTATTTAAAAGGATTAAAATATGAGGAAAAATTTATTATTTCTGTTGGTTATGATTTCGATGCTATATTTTAGTAATTGTGCATCTATTTTCTCCGGAACTAGACAATTTCTTACATTAAGCAGTAATGAAAAAGGTACTAAGTTTTATATTAATGAAATGGAAGTTGGGAAAGATAATGTAACTGTCTCCCAAAAAAAAGGGCAAAGTTTGTTAGTAAGAGCTAGTAAAAAAGGTTGCACGGATGTAAGTAGAGAGGTTGACCGATCATTTAATCCAGCTACCCTGCTAGGTTGTTTTGTCGATAGTGGAATAGTTTCGATTGTTGTAGTAGACTGGTTAGTAACTGGTGCAATCTGGACATATGAACCATCAAACATGGTTCTTACACCATCCTGTGATGAAGAAAAGGTAGAAAAAAAGAGTAAAGATTATGACGAAGAAGAAGAAGAGGAAGAGAAAGTAGAGAAAAAGAAAAAGAAAAAAACTAAGTAACTTTTCTATTTTACAATTCAGAAAATAAAATTTGAATACTTTATTTTCTGAAATTCAACTATGTTTAAAAAATGTAACCTTCCTGCCAAATATGATAATTCTACTTCTCTTTTAATTTTGTAGCTAATGAGAAGTTACCTCTTCTGAACGTAATGTCCCTAAAAAGCAAATATAGAAATTTTCAATGTATTCTTATTTTTTTTAGAAATATAATTGTATTTCTTGTGTTGCCATTTCTAAACCAATGTATTTCAAAAAATTCTAATCACTTCTTATTCTGGAAAGATTATTTTTCGATTCAAAATGAACTAAGAAATAAATATGGAAAAACCGGAGAGTTCGAAATTCTATATGGGAAACTAAATTCTAAAAATGAATCTAAACTAATAAGGAAAGAAGGTGAACTTTTTTTGGGCATTGCTGCTAGGCAAATCGATGACAAGACTGAATTCCAATTTAGTGAAAAAGGGAATGCAAGCGATTTTTTTCATACTATTTCTAGTTATAAAAAATCAGAATACAATAATCGTAAAACATATTTGGTTACTCGAAAAACAAAATTAATGCAAGCTCCCATTTATACCATAAAAGATTTTCTTTCTTGGGTTATTGAATTCAATAATTATATTAGAATGCCTGCTGGAGATACAGTATATACAAATTCTAAATTATATCGCTTTCTATGCGCATACTTTGATTGTTCCGCTTCTATTGAAAATGAAACTTATACATTTAATTTTGAATTAAATCGAAAACTAAATGATTTTGATCAAAGTTTTTACAGGAGATTAGAAAAATTATTAGAACATACCCAATTTACTACAAAAATTTATTTTGACACAATACAAAATAATCAAATCGAAATAAATAATCATAATCAATCATTTCAATTTAAAATAAAAAATATAGAAAAGATTCCGAGTAAAATTCAAATTAGAACTGGCATTGTATTGAAATACATGGGATTAAAATTAGAAATTAAAAATCTTACGCATAATATGAATATACTAATTAATCGAAAAAAAATTTTTTTCGATGGTAGTTTTGAAAGTTTACCAGAACACAAAGTTTCAGGAAGACTCCTATATATTTTCCCGCCAACTGTAGTTGATGTTTTTATCCCAGGTAATATAGAAGAATACTTACATGATTCACTCTATCTTATGACTAAAGGAGGATTGAATCATAAAGGAAATATTTTTAGCCTAGATGCTAGAATCCTTAAAAACAAAATGGATGCAGATTTTTATTCAGAAACNNCCTAAAACCATTTCTACCAATAATTTTATGCGAGAATTGGAAAATGTTATTGTAGAAGAAATGTTTGACAAATAGTTATTACCCTCATTTTAAAAATTGAAAATTAGAATTCATTACTAAATTTGAGTTCGCTGTATTTTTCAATCACATTTAGATTAAAAAAGTTATCTTGAATTTTTTGATAGAACTTTCTTTCTTGGTAAAGATTGTATCTTTGTGCTGCATTAAAACCACCATATATGTTTGAGCCATAAAAAAACAATCCTACCAATCCCATAATCGGCGATATAGAATGCGGAATCTCTGCTTGATTTTCTAAATGATTCATGTAAGCCGCCGATCCAAGGAAAATGGAACTGAAGAAAAAAGCCAAAACTCCATCCACATATTGAGCTGAATATATTTGACCAGAACCCGGTAATATAGTCGATAAAGCACCACCAATTAGCCAGCTCTTTCTCGGAATATTTCTATAAGAATCTATTTGTGTTAGAATTTCTTGTGACTTATTCTGAATGTCTTTTTCCTTTGATGTATTCTTTACTTTATTATAAAATTCGATTGCTTCTTTAAGCTTCATTTCTTCTAAAAATTTTGTTCCAGATAATAGTTTTGCTTTTTCTTTTTGTCTTTCTGTATACATAGACGATTGGCTAATTTTTAAAAAAATATCTTCGTTTCCTAATACGGTATCAATTTTCATGTTGGCAAACAAACGTAAATACTGATGCGTAAAATCATTTTCATTTTTTAAAAAATTTACTGATTGATTATAATTATCTATTCGCATGTAGCTAATGGCTAATTTTGCATTTATCTCAGCATCATCTTGTTTTTTTAGAATTAGTTTTTCATATTCATAAATTGCTAAATTATATTTTCTTTGGTTGTAGAAATTATCTCCGATAGAATTTTCACTTGATTGAGAAAATAAGATAGAGCAAAAACATAGAAAAAAAAGAATTATATACATGAAACTATAAAAAGATAGATTTTGTTTAATGCAAATCTTAATTTAATTTAGATTGCTGTTTTTTCTAGATTGGTGAATTAAATTTTTTAACGTATTATGAAAATTTACATTCATATTGAAACCTCGAAATCGAACAATTCCTTTCTTATCCAAAAGGATAATAGTCGGTATACTCAATATACGAAATCTTATTGCTATAGTATTATCTATATCAATAAGATTTGGACAAGGAATGTTTTGTTCCTTCACAGATTTAATTGCATCAGCCACATCATCATCTAAGGATATGCCAATAAATTCTACTTTTGGATTAATTTCTTTATAAACGTTTAAAAGCATCGGTGTCTTTTCTTTACAAACCTTGCACCAACTTGCCCAAAAAATAAGTAGAGTTGGCTTTCGTATATTATCCGCGTTAAAAGATAAACTAGTTTCATCTAAGCCTTGTCCAATAAAACTCGGTGCTCTCTGATTTAGATTAGCCCGATTCGTTATCGATCCACAGGAAAATAAAAATAACAACACTATAAACAATAAAATTTCAGAAATCATAATTGACTTATCCATTATTTTTACAATGTATGATGTTTATATATGAACAAAGCATTTAAAATTATTTTTTACTTAATATTCTGTGTATTATTCTTAAATTGTGGTAAGTCATCTAGCGAAACGATTCAAATTTACAAACCGATTGACGTCTTGTTAGAAAAACACATATCAGAATCAACTCATTATGATGGTCCAAGATGTCCGTTTTATCCGTCTTGTGCGGCTTATGGTAAGAAGGCTATAAACAAATATCCACTACTTGCCCCTCTTCTCATTATCGATAGACTTTTTTTTAGAGAAGGAGGAAACTTTGATGAAAAATATATGAAAGCTTCATCACGTTTATCTAAAGATATACGATACTTTGACCCAGTAGAAGAAAACATTATAAATTTTGACTCTGAGCTTAAAGCTAGTTTATATAAAGAGAATTTCGATAGACTTAGATAAATCTATGTAATCCTCAATACTTTGTCCGTGTCCATCTGTGTTCATCCGTGGTTAACTTAATGATAGCGAGTGCAGGGTGGATGATGTTTTAGATGACTATTATGAATACTATCTTATTTTAGTCTTGACTAATTTGCATTTGTATGTATAATAGTCAGCATGAGTGATAGGTATATTTCTGAGAATGTAAGGGAAGATTTGTTGGATAAGTTTATCTTTTTGGCTGGTCCGAGNNCGACTTCTCATAGAAGAAATGAGTTGGAAACGAGATACAAATTTGGTCATTTTAGACGAATTACACAAACTCAAAAATTGGAAACTTTTTCTCAAAGGAATTTATGACAAAGAAAAAACCAAACCTCCCATTCTAGTAACCGGTAGTGCGAGATTGGAATTTGCTCGTAAAGTGGGCGATTCTATGGCGGGAAGATTTTTTCAATATCGTCTTCATCCATTTGATTTAAAAGAACTGGCTAATCAGGGTAAACCGGAAGAAATTTTGAGCGGATTACTCCAATTAGGCGGATTTCCTGAACCATTTACAAAAGGAAAAGAAACTTTTTATCGGAAATGGCGACGTTCTCATTTGGATATCATTCTTCGTCATGATTTGATTGATCTTGAGTCCCTTAGAGATATTACTTCGATTGAAACTATGCTCGAACTTTTGCGTCATCGAATCGGTTCTCCGGTTTCGTATGCGTCTATCGCTCGTGATTTACAAAAAAGTCCTGCCACGATTAAACACTGGTTTGAAATTTTGGAAAATTTGTATGTGGTTTTTCGTGTTAGCCCCTACAACAAAAATATTGCTCGTTCTATTTTAAAAGAGCCTAAGTTTTATTTCTACGATCTTGCTATTACACATAACCTTACCCACAAGTA
>DDBL01000143.1 GCA_002333425.1 Leptospiraceae bacterium UBA2033 | reverse complement strand
CCTCGACCTCGTGTCTCGGAAAAACTTTGGTGTGAATTTAATAGACAAACCAACTACTAAAGATAATATGTAGTTTTTATAATTTTAATGAGGATATAAAACTTAATGAAATCAATTACTTCAAAAATGAGAGACAATGCAGAAAAGTTTGCTACAGAATGGGGAGGAACTACTAGCGAACGCTCAGAATCTCAAACTTTTATAAATGAATTTTTTAAAATTTTTGGTTTAGATAGAAAAAATTTTGCACAATTTGAAAAACCAATTAAAAAAAAGAATGAAAAAGGAACTGGGTTCGCCGATCTATTTTGGTCAGGAAAATTAATTATAGAAGCAAAATCATCAATAAAAGATTCACAGAAACATTGGGATGAAGCATTAGTTCAAGCAGAAGAATATATTGATAATTTAAAATCGGAAAAGCAAATACCGAAGTATATCTTATTAATTAATTTTAAAAAGTTTAGAAAATATACTGTTGAAAAACATTCTAATCAAATAAAAACTATTTTTAATAAAGAAATAGAACTTGGAAATTTAGCAAGTGAATTAGATGAATTTTTATTTTTCCCAGAATTTGCAAGTCAATTAGAAGACGCAGAAGAGGAAATAAATCAAGACGCTGCTCGATTAATTGCTAATGTTTATGATACAATAGAAAGAAAAGGTTATGAAGAAGATGTAGCTATTTTCCTCACTCGTTTAATGTTTTGCATGTTCGCCGAAGATACTGGAATTTTTGAATTAAAACAATTTGAAAATTTTCTAAGAAATAATACAACCTCTGATAATTTAGGTAACAAATTAAAAAGTTTTTTTAACATATTAAATACACCTTTAGATAAAAGACAGAAATATGAATCTACTTTGATGAACTTCCCGTATGTTAATGGTAAATTATTTGAGGATAACATTGATAAACTTCCTGTATTAAATACAGCTTTTCGAGAGACATTAATAAAATGTTGTGAGTATGACTGGTCTTTTATATCGCCCGTAATTTTTGGTTCATTGTTTCAAGCTGTGATACATGAAAAAGAACGTAAAACATTGGGCGCACATTATACATCAGAAAAAAATATAATGAGAGTCATCCGTCCTTTATTTCTAGATGATTTACGACAAGAATTTGAAAGTGTAAAAAATAATAAAAATCAGTTAGACAAGTTCCGTAAGAAATTAAGCGAATTACGATTTCTCGATCCCGCTTCTGGATGTGGAAATTTCTTAGTTGTTACTTATCGTGAGTTACGACAACTCGATATGGAAATCATTCGTTTACAGAGTAATAAAAATTTAGTTTTAGATGTTAGTATACTTAGCAATGTGCATTTGACAAATTTTTACGGTTACGAAATCAATAAACCTTCTGTCATGATAGCAGAAGTAGCAATGTGGTTGACAGAGCATCAAATGAATATGCGTTTAGAAAATGAATTTGGAAAAACAATTCCTACTATTCCATTAAAAGAAGCGGCTAATATCAAACGATGTAACGCATTAGATATTAATTGGACTACAGAACTAGAAGGAAAATATTTTGATTATATTTTGGGTAATCCTCCGTTTGCTGGTAAAAAAGAGCAAAAACCAAATCAAAAACAGGATTTACAAAATGTATTCAATAAACTAAAAGGTTCTAATAATTTAGATTATGTTACAGGATGGTATGTAAAAGCATCAGAATATATGGCTATAAATCCTCAAGTGGAAATTGCCTTTGTAAGCACCAATTCAATTTCACAAGGGGAACAAGTCGTCATTTTGTGGAAATATTTAAAAACTAAATTCGATGTTAAAATTAATTTCGCTCATCAAACATTCAAATGGATAAATGAAGCAAAGGGTGTTGCTGCCGTTCATTGTGTAATTATTGGTTTTGCCAAATTTGACCGAAAACTAAAAAAAATATATACTTACGAGGATATTAAAAGTGAACCTACTGAGATATTCGTAAAACAAATAAATTCGTATTTAATAGAAGGCAATAATATTCTTATAGTAAAACGAAATAAACCTATAACCAATGTTCAAGAAATGAATTATGGAAGTATGCCAATAGATGCCGGTTTTTTAATTTTCAAAGATGTAGAAAAAAAAGATCTAGTAAGTAAAAATCCTTCAACAGAAAAATTTTTTAGACAATATACAGGTGGTGAAGAATTTATTAAAAATAAAATAAGATGGTGTCTATGGTTAAAAGACTTTTCCCCAAATGAAATTGCAAAACACACTGATATAATGAATCGTATTAAAAAAGTTCAAGAATTTCGTGAAAAAAAAAGCACGAGAGAGGAAACTAATAAGTTAGCCAAAACACCAGCTCTTTTTGGTGAAATTAGACAGCCTACTACAGATTATATTTTAGTTCCAAAAGTTTCGTCTGAAAATAGAAAATATATTCCGATTGGTATTTGTCCACCTTCAATTATTGCCAGTGGTAGTTGTTTAATTATCCCCAATGCACAATTATATACATTTGGATTATTAACTTCATCAATGCATATGACTTGGACACGGTATGTTTGTGGCAGAATGAAAAGCGATTATCAATATTCTGCAAGTTTAGTTTATAATAATTTTCCTGCTCCAAAAGATATTTCTGAAAAGAAAAAAGAAAGTATAGAAATTGCTGCACAGACAATTCTAGATATAAGAAAAATATATAGAGACAAGGGTAACTCTCTTGCCAATATATATGGTATTATCATGCCACCTGACCTTTTAAAAGCTCATGAGAATTTAGATAAATTATTTGATAAATGTTATCGAGATGCACCATTCACTAGTGAACAAAAAAGAATTGAATTTTTATTTGATTTATATGAAAAGTATACAGCGAATTTATTTACAATAGATAAGAAAAAGAAAAAATGAAATTTATTACACGCCTAACATTGGGTTTACGGAAATTGTTGCAGAATAGTTTTAATAAACAACTTCGTAAACCCAATATATTTGAAAAGATTACTATTGTCAGACGGAGTAAGTTATACACTCGACATCGTGTCTCGACTGGTTTTAGTAGAGGCGTTAATTGGGGCTTATTAGTATTACACGCATCTAAAACAGCAACTAACTGCGAGTATCCANNTATTAGTTCGGCTTGGAGACATTGAAAAAATGACAAGAAAAATTCTTGGGGAATTTTCTTGTCATTTTTTCAACGTCGGATACTCTTAACGTTAGGCGAAAGAATTTCAGCCAACTTTTCAAAAGATTTAAAAAAGATAAAAAAGAGAGGAATTTGCTTCGTTTGAGACATAAATTCTATGTTTACAAATTTTCGGACTAAGTTAATCTAGCCTCATGAAAGGGAAAAAGAGAGATAATTTTGAGATTTATTTAGGCGATTGTTTGCCAACTTTAGAGAAATTTCCTAGCAATTCAATAGATTTAATAATAACATCCCCTCCCTACGCTGACAGAAGGATTAAAACCTACGGAGGAACAAAACCTGAAGAGTATGTAGATTGGTTTTTGCCTATTGGAGAACAGTTACTGAGAGTTTTAAAGCCAACTGGTACTTTTATTTTGAACATCAAAGAAAAAGCTGAGAATGGAGAAAGACATACTTATGTTCTAGAATTAATTCTCGCTTTAAGAAAAATTGGCTGGTTATGGACGGAAGAATTTATTTGGCATAAAAAAAATTCTTACCCCGGAAAGTGGCCTAACAGATTTAGAGATTCTTGGGAAAGACTATTGCAGTTTAATAAAGATAGAAAATTTAATATGTATCAAGAAGCCGTAATGGTTCCAGTTGGCGATTGGTCAAAGAATAGATTAAGAAATTTAAGTGATACTGATAAAATACGCGATAATGCGAAAAATGGAAGTGGTTTTGGAAAAAATATTTCCAATTGGGTTGACCGAGATAAAGTTTATCCAAATAATGTTTTACATCTTGCTACAGAGTGTAATAACAAAAACCACAGTGCAGCATTTCCCGAAGCATTGCCTGAATGGTTTATAAATTTATTTACTATTGAAGGCAACACCGTATTAGACCCTTTTATGGGTTCGGGAACTACTGTTGTTGTTGCTGAAAGAATGTATCGAAAAGGAATTGGAATTGAAATCCTTCCTGAATATTTTCGTTTAGCAGAACAAGAACTTTCGGCGAGAGAAAATTATCTTTTTGGAACTTAGATGAAATCAATATCTGTTAATGAAGTAAAAAAATATGTAGAGGAAAATATTGGAAGTTTCCATACAAAACGTCTACGTAGTTTAGAAAAACTTAAACTCAAAACTATTTTGTATAGAAAAAATCCTTATCTATATAGAGCAAAAAACATATTAACCTTTCAAGACCTTGTAAAAAATATTTTAGATGCTCATTTGTCTTCTCAAGAAGAAGGTTTATTTGGAGAATTCTTAGAAGGGCTAGCAATATATATTTGTTCCAAAGTTTACAATGGAAGGAAATCATCCGCAGAAGGAATTGATTTAGAATTTGAGAAAGACAAAATAAAATATATTGTCTCAATTAAATCAGGTCCAAATTGGGGTAATAGTAGCCAAATAAAAAAAATGAAAGACCAGTTTCAAAAGGCTAAGAGAACACTTGGTACAAATACTGCAAAAGTTAATATTGTTGCCGTAAATGGATGCTGCTACGGAAGAGATAATAAACCGGATAAAGGCGAATACCTCAAATTATGCGGTCAGAGTTTTTGGGAATTTATTTCAGGTAAATCTAATTTATACAAAGAAATTATTGAACCGTTAGGTCACAAAGCAAAAGAACAGAATGAAGATTTTCTAAAAGCATATTCACAGATTTTGAATATCTTTAGTAATCAACTAGCAAATGAATTCTCTATAGATGGAAACATTGATTGGAATAAAATAGTTCAACACAATTCCTCAATGAATTTGGGCTGAAATTCCTTCGCCTAACACATTCAGTTTCTAAACGCAATAGACT
>DDBL01000148.1 GCA_002333425.1 Leptospiraceae bacterium UBA2033 | reverse complement strand
GTCATTCCAAATCCGACAGAAGGAATAAGAGCTAACACAGAACATTGAAACAAAAAAAACTGAATATCCTGATTGCTCAAAAAAATAGATTTGTGAATCAAAAGTAAAAAGGAATAAAACAATACATAAAGCCCTGAGATAATAGAAGAGTGCAAAAATTTCAATCGAAGTCCGGAAGAGACTAACAACAAGTAAACGCAATATTGCAAAAGATAATAATAGGTTTCCTTGACGATTGGAATATTTTGCTCTGCCCAAAATTCATGTGCACCAATGGCAAAAAAAAGATTAATAGGTACAGCAATCACAACTGCCAAAAAAGATTTCACTTGCACATCATCCGCTTTAGAAATATTCAAAGGCTTTAAAAAAGGATGAAGCAAACCGACGACAAATATTTTCAAGAGATTTAAGATATGCAAAGCAGGAAAGTCACGCAGAAATACAAAATCTAAAAAAGCAAAAAACACAACGACGAGTAAAATAAAATTATACGAAAGTTTGAAAATATTAATTTTCTCAATCTGACTTTCGAGTGGATAATTTGGTAGTGCCATGGCTTACTCAGTAAGAGTGCGCTTGAAGGGATTTGAACCCCTAACCTTCTGATCCGTAGTCAGATGCTCTATCCAGTTGAGCTACAAGCGCGTTATATACTAAAACAGGTTCGTGACAAGATACTCGTAATGTTTGTCAATGACTGCCATATCAAGAGTTTTATTTCTATGATAGGAGTAAATAAAAAAACAACAAAGCCCGAGATAAGTAATTGTTCCTACAAAGTGTAAAAGATTCGCTAAAAGAGAGCCAATGAATGGAAGCATATTGGCAATCATACTTGCAAATAGAAATAGAAAAAAGTAAGAAGAAAAAAGCATCGAATACAGGCAGCTTTTTTTAATCACAGGATTTTCTGATTTGGAAATCAAAATAGGAACCCAAGTGAAAAAAAGCGGAAGCATAGCTATATCTCGAAGCCCTTCTTCAGAAACAAGAAAGGCACGTGCCTTCTCATAATAATCCTTTGAAAGTAAAAAGTATTTATTAGAAATCAGGCTGTTCTTTGTTTGTTCCAAGAGGTGTATTAGTTCCTACAATTATCAATCGGAGACGCCGGGATTCGAACCCGGGGTACAGTTACCCGTACGACAGTTTAGCAAACTGCTCCTTTCGGCCACTCAGGCACGTCTCCAGTATGGAATTTGGCGGAGAGGGTAGGATTCGAACCCACGGTGCTTTCACACGACGGTTTTCAAGACCGCTTCATTAGACCACTCTGACACCTCTCCCAAAGTCCATTTTCTTTGTCTTTTGAAGCAGCTTTCCTGTCAAGGGGATTCTGATAAAAAGGAGCATTTTATTGTAAATGCTTTTCGTGCCCCGACTATAAAACCTTTTTTAGTTGTAAATTTCCTTGTTTTATTTATTCAATCTCTTTTAAAGTAAATATGAAATTAACATGAATATAGAATCAGAAAATATAGAAGAAGTTGTCGTTGAGCCAGAGGATAATTCGAGTATTACAACCGAGGATAATTTTAATCCAAGTGATATAAAAGTTCGAACACAGCCTTATACAATAGCTCAGGTTATTGATAATTTAAAGCATGGTGAAATTAACATGAATACAGATTTTCAGAGGCTATCTAATTTATGGAGTGACACTAAAAAAAGTAGTTTTATAGAATCATTATTATTGAATCTACCAATTCCTATGTTTTACTTTGCCGAAATGGCGAAAAGAAAATGGGAAGTTGTAGATGGGTTGCAAAGAATTAGTACTCTTAAAAGTTTTGTAATAGATGAGACTCTAAAGCTTACTAAACTAGAATTTTTAACAAAATTTAATGATAAAACATACAGTGAGTTGAAAAGGGAAATACAGCGAAGCATTACAGACTTTCCTATCACAATCTGTATTATTGAACAAGGTACTCCTGATTTTGTAAAATTTAATCTTTTTAAACGAATAAATCAAGGAGGACTAGTATTAGAACCTCAAGAAATTCGCCATGCTTTAAACCAAGGAATTGCAGCCGATGTTGTCGCCGATTTAGTCAGAGCCGAAGATTTAATTGATCCAAATGGCATAATACTGAAAAGTAAAACCGGAGAGGGAATTGCTTTTGCAAAGGTAACTCAATGGAAAATTAAAAGTGATAGAATGCAGGATAGAGACTTCGCGACCCGCTTTATTTCATTTTATTTGATTCCATATAATAAATATGAGCCCGACTTAGACAGCTTCATGAATAAAGGAATGGGTGAGATAAAAAAACTTTCTCCAGATCAAATTGATAAATTAAAATCTGATTTTAAAAAATCTATGGAACTAGCTTTAGAAATATTTGGTGAAGATGCTTTTAGAAAAAGGAATGATATAAATGACAAAAGAAAGCCAATAAATAAAGCCTTGTTCGAAGTTTTAAGTGTTAATTTTGCAAAGCTTTCGGATAACGAGAGAGGCTTATTAAATAATAAAAAACATATATTAAAATCAAAATTAATGGACTTACATAATAATTCAGACCAGAGATTTTATCGCTCAATATCACAAGGAACAGCAAAAAAAGATAATGTGGAACAGCGTTTTAGTGATATTGAAAAAATTATAAGGGAGACCTTAAATTGATTACATCTATTCACATTCAGAACTTTAAATCACATAAATATACGCAACTGAAATTAGGCAGTCTAACGATTTTATGTGGAGCAAATGGTGTTGGGAAATCGTCAATTTTTCAAAGCTTGCTATTACTGAGACAAACACATCAAAAGAATAGACTTCTTTCAGTTTTAAGTTTAAATAAACCATTATGCTATATAGGCAAAGGTAAAGATGCACTTTATCAATTTGCAGAAACTGATAAAATATCAATAGGTCTAGAATCTACAGGAAAAAAATTAAAGTGGATTTTTGACACGGAAAAGCATTCGGAATCAGATTTTTTGGAAATCACAAAAGATACAGATGACGAAGTTGCAACAGAAACAAGAAATATGCTAGCTCATAATAAACTTCAATCTTCATTGTTTGAAAAAAGTTTTCAATTCATTAGTGCTGCCAGAATTTCAAAATATGAATCCGATGACTATGCTGTGGATATAGAAAAACAAATTTCTATTGAAGAAGGCAAAGCAGAATTAACCGCACAATTTTTATTCAAATATCGTGACGAACAGGTTTCCTCAGAACTTTTGCATCCGAAAAATAAGAATGATATTGGTTTGTTAGCACAAACAATTGCTTGGGAAAAAGAAATCAGTAAGGGAGTAAGTATTGAGCCTATTCAAATAGGGACGAATTATGATATTCTTTACAGTTTCGAAATTGAAGGAGGTGTAAGATCGACAAATAAATTTACCTCAAAGAATGTTGGTTTTGGGCTATCATATGCACTACCTATAATTGTAGCTGTTCTTTCAGCACCAAAGGGCAGTTTGATACTAATTGAAAATCCGGAAGCTCATTTACATCCGGCAGCACAATCAAAATTAGCTGAACTTTTGTGCTTAGCTGCTCAATCAGGCGTACAGGTTATTTTAGAAACTCATAGTGACCACGTAGTAAATGGTACAATGGTTCAGTGTAAATACTTTGAAACGAAGGGCACTGGTATAGATAAAAATAATGTTAAAATATTTTATTTCGATAAAGATGAGCAAAACAAAACAGTAAGAACAACGGAAGTAGAATTAAAAGATGGTGGCAGAATTAAAAAAGCTCCACCCGGCTTTTTTGATCAAATGGGTAAAGACCTTAGAGTTTTAATGGGGACCTCTGCAAACAGAAATGAATAAATTTCATATTTATATTCAATTTCCAACGGAAGAAGAATTATTAAAACTAATAAAAACGGAAGAGGATGGTTTTAAGTTTTTAGAATCGATTCGTTATCTAATAGATAGAGCAGATTGCGAAAAGGAAACCGATTTGTATTACGAGAGTTCCAATAAAAATTTATGTTCTGAAACGTTATTAACCTTGTCAGAATTAATTGGTAATTTTGGAGTAATGAGTCCGGTAGATGCTTTAAATTCTTTGCTTACTGAAGCAAGCGCTGTAGATTTCGAAGAAAATCCAATTCATGTTCTCAATGAAAACGACTGCGTATATAGATTATGGGATTTTGATAGTAGATTGCTTGAAGATCAATTCCCAAAAGTATTAAAAGAAATTGCGCAGAAAATATTGAATACTGAAGGACATTGTTTATTGTTAAATATCAATAATGCAATTCCAAATACTCGTAATTTTTTCCCTATTTTCAAAGATTGTCGAGATAATCCAGAAAATGTTTTTCCCAAATTTCTACATATCTACTATGTAAACAATTTTGAAAAACTAGAAGCATGGATTCAGGCAAACAGAATAATTAGAAACTATAATTATTCTGATCCTAGGCATGATGAGGGAAATCCACAATATATACATGGAAAGTCGCCCATTTTAGGAGGTCAAAACGGTAAGGAAAGATTAGCTGAGTTATTGAAGACAGCATTGACTGATAAAAGAGCAGAAATCCATGCAAGTAAAGATCTAATGAATTATGATGACATACGAAAAGAATATGTTTGGTTTGAAGCTGAGGAGTCTAGCAATCAGTTTCATGGTTATCATTTAGTCAAACCAACTACCCATGAGCGTGATTCGGATGCGATCGACAAAATTCCTCAAAGAGTAATAGATATTTTAGAATATCGAAAAATTATCTACGCTACAGATTTAATAAATCCTTAAATAAATTTTGAAGAATTTAATCCCTCTAAATCCTAAAAAATTAACTTTAACCCTCCGCGCAGAAAAATGGGTAAACAACGGCTACTGCCTAGCGCATCTCGATGAAGAAACCTACTTTATTTCAGGCACAATTCCTGGCGAGGTTGTCGAATGTGAGCCAATCAGTATCACCAAGAAATTTAAACAAGTCAAAGCTGTCCGAGTTGTTGAAACTTCTCCAGAAAGAATTTCCTCTGATTGCGATATATTCCTATTATGCGGCGGGTGTTCGTTTAGACATATTTCCTACAAAACAGAATTAGAACTAAAAATAAATTTATTTACAAATGAGTTTAACCATAAGTTTCCTTCAGTCGCAATCAATTCTGATTTTATAAAAATGCTTTCTGCCAAAGAAACAGAATATCGAAACAATGTACAATTTAAAATTCAGAATGGGAAAAAAGGATTCTTCCAAATGGGTTCGAATGATTTAGTGGAATTTCCTAGAAATGGCTGTAAAAATTTACCTAACGAACTAAATGATTTTATTTCGAAATATAAACCAAATTCAGAGAAAGAAGGCAAATTACGATTAACCGATACTGTAATAGATTACGCAAAAAACGAATCAGAATTTACGTTTGGAAATAAAAAAATCAAAGTTCCAAAAAATGGATTTTTCCAGATCAATCTTTATTTGATTGAAGGTTGGCTAGAGGAGATTATCCACTTTCTACCTGCGGATAATCTAGATTTACTGGAACTGTTTTCCGGCTCGGGACTCATTAGTCTTTTTTTAGCCCCGCATTCTAAAAGTCTCATAGGTTATGAATTGGAAAACACTGCTGTTTTATACTCCAAAGAAAACGCAAAAGCAAATCAAATTTCCAATATGGAATTTTTCACTCGAAACTTATACCAAGAAAGAATTTCTGCAAAACATTTAAATCGACCAATCTGGATTTTAAATCCACCTCGAAATGGATTGGGAAATCTAATCTTAGAACAAATCCTAAACCATAAACCAAAATATATCCTTTATTCTAGCTGTAACTATATTACTCTCATTCANNGAAACCTTGATCCTACTGGAAAGAAGCTAATCTTTTTCTCTTGCCAAAAAATAGCAACGTTGAACTTATTAATAAAAATGTATTCGGTCTCAGGATTTGGAATTATATCTAAGAGTAATTCAACCTGTCATTCCCATGCGAAGGCGTAGGTCGCGAAAACTTGGAGCGAAGGGTGGATTTATCGGGAATCTCTAGTTCTTGAGACCCCCGACAAAAGAATTCGGGGGTGACATGAAGGATTGATACCGTCTATGTATAGAAACTGGTCACTCAGTGACTTTTTTCGCAACTCAATCAAACTCACACTATTTATATTTCTATGACTACAATTTTAAATATCGAAAATCATATTGCAATTATCACATTCAATCGACCTGAATCGAGTAATGCGGTTAATCGAGAGTTACTCAGCTCTTTTTTGAAAAACTTACAAGAGGTTTCAAATAATAGTTCCGTTCGCGTTTTATTTTTACAAGGTGCTGGGAACAAAGTATTTTGTGCTGGGGCAGACTTGAAAGAAAGAGCTACAATGTCCGAAAAAGAAGTTATCCAATTTTTAGATATGTTTCGTTATACTTGTTCATACCTAGAAAATATTTCGCTACCTACTGTCTGTGTTTTGAACGGAGACGCTTATGGCGGAGGACTAGAAATTGCTCTCTGCTGTGATTTGCGGATAATGGCTAATGAAGCAAAAATTGGTCTTACAGAAACAAAACTTGGTATTATTCCAGGAGCCGGTGGAACGCAAAGACTTTCGCGCCTAATTGGAGTTAGCCGTGCAATGGAATTGATTTTTTCAGCTCGCAGAATTGATTCGGAAAAAGCATTCCAACTTGGTATCGTAAATTCTATTGCGGATAGGTCAAATCTTTCTGCGCTTACACAGTCTTATGCGGAGGAAATTTCCTCTTCTGCCCCGATTGCTGTAAGAATGGCAAAAAAAGCAATTAAAAATGGATTTACCCAAGACTTAAACAATGCTCTAGATATGGAAAGAGCCTGTTATTTACAAACATTAAAAACTAAAGATAGAAATGAGGCGCTTACCGCCTTCAAAGAAAAAAGAAAACCTAATTTTATTGGAGAATAATTTTGATACTCACTGGAAAAGAAATCGTTAAAAAAATTGGAACTGATATTAAAATCACCCCTTACGACGAAAAATTGGTAAATCCAAATTCCTACAACCTTCGTCTTCACAATGAACTTCTGGTATATACCAATATGCCGCTAGATATGAAAAAACCCAATCCTTCCGAAAAAATCATTATACCAGAAGAAGGTTACTTGTTAAAACCCGGAATTTTGTATCTGGGCAGAACCTTGGAATATACAGAAACTTATAACTTAGTTCCCATGCTCGAAGGTCGATCGTCTATCGGTCGATTGGGGATGTATGTCCATGTCACAGCAGGATTTGGTGATGTTGGGTTTAAAGGGTTTTGGACTTTAGAAATTTCGGTAATTCATCCGCTTGTGGTTTATCCAAATGTTCAGATCTGTCAAATTTTCTACCATACTGTTGAAGGCGAAATCACAGAATACAAATCTGGAAAATACCAAGCTAATAGCGGAATTCAACCAAGTTTACTTTATAAGGATTTTACATGAAAAAGAAAATATTTATCACCTTCGGATCAATCATTACAATTTTTTTTATCTCGTTACCCATTACCCGCTATAGGCTAGAAGAAAAAATTATACAACCCTCTCTTCCTAGTTCGATCACTGAGTTAGATTCTTATTTGTCGGAATCAGAATCCAAATTTGGAGATGTGGTTTCCGGTGCTGAAAAAAAAATCTTTTGGGCTAATGGCAAACAAGAACAAACAGAATACTCCATCGTTTATATTCATGGCTTCAGTGCTTCTCGTCCAGAAATGGTTCCGCTTCCTGACTTAGTTGCCAAAGACTTAAATGCAAATATTTTTTACACTAGGCTTACAGGTCACGCTCGCACAAAGGAAGCCTTTTCCCAGTCTACCACAAACGACTGGTTAAATGACGCGGTAGAGGCTTTAGAAATCGGAAAGCGAATTGGTAAAAAAGTGATAATCATGGGCTCGTCTACTGGTTGCACTCTTGCCATCTGGCTTGCAGGTAAAGAGGAGTTTCATAAAGATATAACTTCACTTGTTTTTATTTCTCCCAATTTTTATCCCCAAAGTAAGTTGACCAAACTATTTCTTTATCCCGCCGGAGTTGAATTTGCGAAATTGGTTTATGGAAAAGAGAGATCTTGGGATCCACCAAATGAAGCCATGAAAAAATACTGGAATCACAATTATCGTTGGGAAGCAATTACTACGATGATGGTTTTAGTGGAGCATATTCAAGACATTGCCTACGAAAAAATTCATTCTCCTAGTTTATTTATATATACGGAACAAGACAAAGTGGTGGATACAAACGAAATTGCAAAAAAATTTGAACGCATTGGAACTAAGGACAAAATACTTCTTAACCTGGGACAAGTTCCAGATCATGTAATGGCGGGCGATATACGTTCTCCCGAAACCACTCCGCTTTTACATACAGAGATTATGAAATTTTTCAAACAAGTTGGGATTAAATAACTAACGGCTAAGAAGAAGTAGCCATTCAGTTCTAAAAATTTTCCACTCGAAGTCATCTGTTGACCACTCAGAATAGATGGCTATTCCAAACTTGTTTTCCAAAATGGAAAGCGGAATTTCTTCTATGCCCATAGAAATTCCCCTGATTCCAGAAAACATGTTCTCTGCGTCGGCATGAAAACTCCATCTATCTTCTTCGTAAGTTGGGACTCCAAAGAACAATAAGATTTTTCCTCCTAACAGTGTGGTAATTTTTTCTACCTGCCACTTTACGACGTAGGCATAGAGCCACGCAAATGGAATGGCAGTATCATACATCATTACCGCGATTTGATCTACATTCTCTGCAATTTGCAGATAATAGTCCTTATCCCAAAATCCCGCTCGCTTTGAAAACAACCGTATTATGAAATCAGAAAAGACAAAAGGTTCTATCTCATCTGTAGCAATCGAAAGAATTTTTCCATTTGCTTTCGTGATTTGATGAGTTTTTTGTAAAAGATCTAATAGATTCACATCGCCTGAAAATATTGGCTCTATGTTGTAATGAATTCCATCAAATCCAATTTGCAAAAAAATTTCAGAAGTATGAAGAATGGAATTTCGTATAGAAGGAAGGCTAATGTCAATTACACCACCGCCTTTTTTTTCGACCTGACCAATCCATGCTTGCAGATGGATATCGGGAACACAACTTTTAATTTGAATGAGAAATTCTTTGGCATTATGGTATTTTTTATATTCGATATTTCCATTTATATCAAGTGGTCCAACATGCACAAATACATCAGAAATCATATTATTTTTTAGTTTAGCGCATAATAGAGAATATTCGGATTCTTGTAAATTTTCGCCAACCCATTTGTGACCGATCCAGATTGCATTCTTGTTTCTTTTGAAGTTTGGATCAGGTAAATGAGTTGAATACTTGGAAAAATGAAAAAAAATAAAGTTAAACAGTAACAAAAAAAAGACAGCAATCGCTTTTTTGGCATTAGCCTCCCAAAACTCACTCATCTTCCGCCTCTGTTATTTTATGCAAATCATCATCCATCAAATCAAATGTAGTAAAACCCAAAACAAAATCAAGAAGCTCCGAAAAATTTATGCCTACACGACCTCCTATACCAAGACCAGCCGAGATTTCTAAATTGAGAGGAGCTTTACACAATTCAGGTAATTTGCTAGAGTCAGGAAGAGTTGCCGATGGACTAACAAATCCTATTCGAAGTCCTTTATTTAAAGTAGGGATAAGTAAGAAAAAATTCCCGTGTTCGTATCTCTTATGAATTGATCTCGCTGTTTTATTCGTCTCTGGACTATGCTCTTGGCTATTAAATAATAAAAAAGAATTACCATATGTCGCATAACGTAATTTTTTATGACCACCAGTTCGATAATGTCCAATATAGCCATTTCGCATACCCCAACCCTCGCCAAACTGTCCATGTTGTACACCACCACCCAAACACCAAAACCAAGCACTTGCTCCAACAGTTTTTACTTCCCCTCCTAACGTTAGAATATCAGTAAAATCTAAAGCTCTATTCTTTGCGTAGGTTTGCAAAGAAGCACAACTAGAAAAAGAAATAAATACGAAAAGTAATAAGTATATATAATAGCGCATAATATAATTAATCCTTTTAAATGCTATTAGTCAAGAAAATATCTAGTAACTCCCCTTACGCACAATTGCGTAAAGTGAGTTGACAGGGAGCCTGTCGGCAACTTGGGCTGCCGCCCAAACCCGCATATTTATTGATTCGTTTTCGCTATTAGGTTTATGTAATATTCTTAAATTCATAAAATGTCTCATAATTTTACTATTTTGCGTAAGGTGAGCTAGTAAGAAAATCAAATTTGAAACTGCATAAGTTGTCACGTCGAGCAGATATTTTATTTTACAGCTAGAGAAACCAAATTTTCTTCGAGGTCGTGGATATAATCGATATTATCCGTAGCCATGTAAAGTTGGACAGAGCCTTCGAAAATTTGGATGATGAGGACAGCCATTTTTTCCGCTTGGGGTTTTGTGGTGGTTTGAGAGCGAATTAGAAAATTAGTAATGGACTTTTTCCATTTAGCGATCATGGATTTGATATGTGGTTTGAAAACTTCTTCTTTTCCAAAAGTTTGGAGGGTTATATTGATAAACGGGCAACCGTGGTATTTTTGGTGTTTGATTTCCGCGCGTAGGAAACGAATCCAAGTCCGAACGAAGGCTTCATACGTTGTGTGGGTCGTCATGAGGCGATCCATGAACGCGAGGAATTCGGTCTCACGAATTTTGATGTATTCGATTCCAAGATTTTCTTTGGAGGAAAAATAATTGTAAAAACTGAGCTTAAAAGTTTTGGATTCTTCCAAAATCTGGTTGATTCCGGTATTGCTGTAGCCTTGTAAATAGAACAATTTGGACGCTGTGTCTAAAATTCGCTCTTTTGGGTTATCGTCTTTGGAAATAGCTTTCTTTGCCATAAGTCATCTCTATTTGGAAATTCCTAGTTTATAATAGGTGGAAAATTTGTCTTTAAAAAAATATTAGACAAATTAGTCTAATATTTTAGAGTAGTTTTAGACCAATTAGTCTAATCGAGGATTTATATGAAATCACCTAAACAAATAGCCCTTTGTAGCCCCCGAAGAATTCCGTTTGCACAGATCGGAAAGTCCCTTTCTAAATATTCCGCGCACCATTTAGGAAAAATTGTAGCCGAAGACATCATTAAACAAACCAAACTCCCTTTGAATAAAATCGACGGTGTAATAGTCGGAGAAGGATTTGCAAACGCACCAAATTCCGCCCGTGTGATCGCAAACCTAATCGGATTACCAAACGAAATTCCTTGTCTGACTGTTTCCAATAACTGTGTTTCTGGTATGGAAGCAGTTGTTGAGTCTGCTCGTAGAATTTTACTTGGAGAAGGAGAACTTTTTTTGACGATAGGCGAAGAGTCTCAAACGGCAATGCCTTTTGTGGTAAAGAATGCGCGGATAAACAAAAAAACCGCAAGTCTCGACAAATTAAAAAAAGCATTAGCTGAATCAAATCTTCCTGAAGGAGTAGAAGTTCGTGATACTTTAGAAGATGGACTTGGTGACGGCGAAACCAGTTACGGTATGCAAGTTACTGCCGAAATCGTTTCCCAAAACTACGCCCTCTCTCGTGCGGTTAACGACAAAGTAGCCTTTGAAAGTTTCAAACGTGCTTTAGAAGCAACCGAAGCTGGACTCTATGATCCATTTTTAATTCCTATCGCTGATGATGAGGGTAATATCATGAAGGCGGACGAAGCTGTTCTACTCAGAAAAGGACTCGTTGAAAATCCTGACCGTATGGGAAGAGCGATGCTTATGTTTGATAATCCTCAAATGAAATTTCCAGAATTCCAAGCGAAGTATGCAAAAGATTTAAAGAAAACCCACGCACCTACTGTGAGCATATTCAATGCTAGCCCTCGTTCTGATGGTGCTGCCGGTGTAATTGTTACTACAGTCGAAAAAGCAAAAGAACTCGGACTTGAAATTCACGCTGTATTAACAGGCTGGAAAATGAAAGGAGTTCATCCAAACGAAATGGGTCTTGGACAAGCCGCGGCTACTCTTGGTTTACTCGAAGACATGAACGTGAAAATCCAAGACGTAGATAGAGTAGAAATCCACGAAGCATTTGCCGCAACTGCTGTTGGTGCACTCGAAGAAATTAAAAACCAAACCGGTTGGGATTGGGAAAAAAGTTTCGACGAAAAGAAAATCAATACTTATGGTGGATCTATTTCTATCGGTCATCC
>DDBL01000064.1 GCA_002333425.1 Leptospiraceae bacterium UBA2033 | reverse complement strand
AGATACGCTTAACGTTAGTTGCCATTTTTGCTGACACTTTTTAGTTATTGACTCACTAATAAAATTTTTATTGCAAAATAAGATACGGATTAATTTAAAAAATGAATTTTGCTTATTTAAAAATCTGTTTTAATTATCTATAGTTTCTAAAAACATATCTTAAAAAAGTAATAAATTCAATATCATCCTTGGCTAAAATCAAGTTAAGTTTTTTCTTATAATCACTTGGAGGTAATTTACCAAAGCTTTTAATTAAAGCCTTGCGCGAGATTTTCCGTGCCTCCGCTAATTTATTATTAGCTCCATTTAAATTAAGAATATCGCATGTGTATTTAGCTTTCGGTTTATCAAAATCTGATGGAGAGATAATCCCTTCGAAATCGAATAAAAAATATTCATGAATATTAGCAACTACCGTTGGATTTAAAAATAGATTTTCGTCAAAGTTCTGGAGTTTAAATTGTCCACATGTATTTTTTCTGTTATCCCCAATTTCATTATAATGATTACCCTCACAAGAAACAAGTAAGTTATTATAATTAAAGGTTAAATTGATTGGGTCACTACTCTTGGGTTTAATATGTTCTACGTGAGAAGAATTAAAATCTAAAGTAATTTTCTTTTCGCAATAACAACATAACCAATGCTGTTCATTTTCTAAAATATACTTTTTTAATTTCCTCTTCTTTCTTGACTGATATTGATCCCATGTAGTTAATCCATAAGTATCCACTGCAAAAAAAGGAGGCTCCGCGGTCTTTTTAATATATTTCATTTTTTCAGCTCTAATTCAAAATTAATTTCTTGAAAAAAAGAAGAATTTTCACTCTCATATTCTAACATTTTTTCTTTTATTTTTTTTGCTTCTTTCGAATTAATTTCATTCTTATCAAAATATTCACGATATTTTTTACGCAATTCACCAAGTTCCTTCGGAATATATTCGCCACCCATAATAGTTTTAACTATCGTATTAAGATCACTATCTAATGGAGCCTCCGCAAATTGTTTCACGGTGGTTTTATTTGTTTTATCTGAAGCTGGATTTAGGATAATTAGATTTTTATAATAAGCATTACTAATTATCTGAGGGGAATGTGTTGCAAGAATAAATTGACTACCAACACTCCATTTTTGTAGGTCAGTTGGAATATCATACTGCCACGTTGGATGTAATCCTGAATCCACTTCATCCATTAAAATTACTGAATTGTTTAGAATTTTAGCTTTCAGCCAAATAAAGATGCTAAGTTTTTTTAACTCACCGTGACTTAAATCTTTGGGATTTAATACCATACCTGAACCTGTAGTCTTAAAACTTACAGATTTAAAATTTTTATCCACAGTAATTGTTTTCCCTGAAAATAAAATGCTAAATTCTTCAATTGTTTTTTTAATCTCACTTCCGTATGCTCCACCAGTATCAAGAGCTTTCTGAAAATCTTCATCTCTCGCTTTTTTGAATGCATCCATAATAGACTCTACGGCAGAAAAATCATATGTAAATAAACCAATTAAATCTTTTTGGATTGTTTTGATATAATAATCGTAACTACTGTATAGATAAGTGTCTTTATTAAATAAAGAAGATAATTGCTCATCTTTCAAGAAGTGAAGAACTTGGGTATTCGGAGATGCAAGATATACTCTGTCCGATATTTCGTCTAGTAAACTTCTTTCAGCATTTGATTTATACAATAGAACATTTTGCTTACTTTTAAAATGAAGCGCATACTGAAATTTATCCCCTTGCAAAGTTTCGAATAGCTTATTTTGTTCTGTCTCTGCTTTAACTAACAATAAGTCTAGATCATTATCCGAGATAATATCTGATTCAATTTTTCTCTTAAAAGAATTTACCATGTCCAGATACTCAATCTTACTAAGGCGACCCACCATTAGTTTTTCTTCTTCTTTCGCAGAACTGACAAAGCGGCGTAGCTCTCTTTTTATTAGGGCATCCGAGATATTTGAATTTTGAATATCAATCTCTAGTTTGCGTAAAAGAGTAAGACTTTCAAGGGATTGAGTATTCTGAACTCGCTTACTCTTTAATTCTTTAACGTCTAAAATAGAATCAAAGTTGAGATTATTGTAATTTTTATTGCAAATATGAAATTCTAAATTTATAATTTGTTCATTATGTTCGATCTCGAATTCAACTAACCTAACCATTTTTCCATCGAGGGAAAGATTTGTGTTCTCAAGAAGATTTTGTATATATTGTATGCGGTTCTCTCGAAAGGGGCAATGTAAAAATACAAAGATGAATTGCAGAAGCGTGCTTTTACCGCCACCATTTAATGCAGCCACCGGAAAAACTCGGTCTTTACCTTGGCTATTAAAATCAATCGAAATATCTTCTAATATTTTATACTTGTCTATAGTTACTTTTCTTAAAAACATGCAGTTTCTCTCTTGAAAATTAAAATTACAATCTTCTTTTTTAGGAAATCAAGCATTCATATTTGAGTCAAACTTTTTTTATGGGAATATTTTGCAACAGTAGATTAAAAATTTTACTGTTGCAAAATATTTTGAGAAATTATTTCATAAGTAGGATTTAAAGTAAATCATGGAAAAACGGTAAAATAGTAACAGTCGCAAAAACAGCAACTAACTGCGAGTATCCACTACGGAGGTGAACTACATTCGGAAGCTGTTCACCTCCTTGCTCCGAGTCTGCTTAATTGTCGTAGAAGATTTTTTAGTTCTAAGGAGACTATGCAAAAAATACGCCTTCGCTACAGTCACGGAAAATTGCAA
>DDBL01000154.1 GCA_002333425.1 Leptospiraceae bacterium UBA2033 | reverse complement strand
TCATTGTTTTACTCACACTTTCGCGTGTTTTCTTGGAGACGGCTAATGCTGTATCTTCGATTGAGCTACCTTTTACAAATTCCACTAACGCATACAAATACTTACTCTTCTGAATTCCAAAATGTCCTTTGTGTAGAACAATCACTCCATTTTTTGTGTTTCTGATTGGGTAATACAAGTTGTGTTCTCCTGTAAGGTAGTGACAGGAATTTGGGAAAATAAGAAAAAAAACTTAGAAAAGAGAAATTTTTTTATGCGAAATACAAATTTTTGCGCACAAAAAGATTTATTGAATAGAGTTCCCTAATCAGGAGAATCTCGAAAATCACTCTAATCCTAGTTACTTTTTTATCCTTGCTCTTGGAGATAAATCTTTAAGAATAGCCTTGTGAAGAGTTTACCCATTGGCAGACAGTCCTTTAAAGACATACTTGAAAGAAACGAACTGTATGTAGATAAGACGAAGTATTTGTATGAGCTTGTTAAAAATGGTGGAGTCTATTTTCTATCTCGCCCGCGTCGGTTTGGCAAGAGTCTAACGCTTTCTACTTTGAAAGAAATCTTCGAGGGAAACAAAGAAATTTTCAAAGGACTCTGGATCTATGAAGCCGACTATGATTGGAAGAAATATCCTATTATCCGTGTGGATTTTTCTGGAATGAAACCGGAAAATCCAAATCATCTGAAAGATGGAATTAATAGCAATCTTAATTTAATAGCGGAGAAATATCAGGTTCAACTCACTGAAGTCCATTATGATTTACGGTTTAAGCAACTAATCATACAACTCTCTAAACTAGGACAAATTGTTATCCTAATCGACGAATACGACAAACCCATTATCGATCATTTAGAAAAACCGGAACTTGCCAAAGAGATGCGGGAAATAATGAAAGGGTTTTATACCATCATTAAGGCAAGTGATGAATACATTCGATTTGTTTTTTTAACAGGTGTAAGTAAATTTTCCAAAGCGGGAGTTTTTAGCGGGCTTAATAATCTAAATGATATTTCAATGGATAGAAATTTTTCAGCAATGCTGGGAATTACTCACGAGGAGTTAAAAGAAAATTTCAAAGAGTATATATTAGGATTTTCTAATGAACTAAAACTATCAGAAGAGGAACTTCTAACAAAAATAAAACATTGGTACAATGGATATTGTTTCTCTGGAGTTTGTGAAAAAGTTTATAATCCGTTTTCCACCTTGCTTTTGTTTGATAAACAGGAATTTAAGAACTACTGGTTCGAGACTGGCACTCCAAGCTTTTTAGTGAAGCTAATGCGAGAAAATGATTTTTCGATTCCCAATCTAGAATCCATAGAAGTTGAGCCAGAATATTTTACAGTCTATGATGTAGAGAATTTGAATCCCCTGCCTTTGCTTTACCAGACTGGATATTTAACTATTAAAGAGAAAAATGAAGAATTTGGAAGTTATATATTAGGTTTCCCTAATTATGAAGTCAAGAATTCATTTACCAATTATCTTTCTGTTCATTTCTTTCAGGCTAAGAAAGATATGCCTATCAACAATTTAATTCGTGCCCTTCGTTCAAAAGACTTTGAATCATTTTTTACAATCCTGCGTTCCATATTTGCTAATATCGATTATGACTTGCATATTCCACAAGAGAAGTATTACCAGACTGTTTTCTATGTGGTATTCACCTTGATTGGAATGCGTGTATTTGCCGAAGTCAAGACTAACATTGGTCGAATAGATGCCGTAATTGAGGATAATGACATTTATCTCTTTGAATTCAAATTCAACGATACTGCACAAAATGCACTCGAACAAATTCACAAGAATAAATACTTTGAGAAATACCTAACGAATCAGCACTTGACCCAAAACCAAAAAGGAGGATTATACCTCTTTGGCGCCCAGTTTAAAGATAAGACTGTTGGCGAATGGATTTTTAAGCAATTTTCTTTATAATCCTGTAGTCACACAACGAAGTAAAGCGTTGTTTGTCTTTAGTCCATCTGAATTTCCGATGTAGGCATAATTGACTCCATTTCCAAAATGAATAATCCATGCTCTTTGCTCTGGATTAGGGTGTAAAAAATACGCAGTCGTTGAGTCAGCACTTGCAGTCCAATAAAATGCTATGCCTGTTTGTGGAAATAAATTCTGATACACTGTCTGACTGTAGACATCTGCATACATACCTAACAATTCTGAATGAGTAGGCACACGCCAATTAGTTCTACCGGCTAATACTAAATTATCGCAAAAATTCCAAACTCCACTAATTCCATTTCCATTTAAGTCCCAGTTGGGAGAGCCTGTATTATTGCAGGCATTGTTATTCGTGGAGCAATACTGATAATAGGCTATTCCATAATTATTTCCAGAATTGCCCGTTCCCATACAATCATTTGTAATCGAGTTCCATACTTGTCCACCAGAACATTTCATCCAAGTTACACTGCGGTTACTATCTGTTACAGTACCATCTAAGTTATCATACACTGTGGGTGTAGTCACATTAGCCACTGTGTAGATTGCTTTATTACCGGCTGTATCCTTAATTAATACATTCAAGTAGTATTGGGTATTCACTGTTAGACCCGTTACCAAGTGGAGGCTAATGGCTTTTGTCCAGTCAAGGGAAATCACTCTTCCACCTCCTACTATTTCCATATCGCCTATCGTTCCAATATTGGACGAAGTAGAATATACCACTTTATATTCCAAATCTCCGGTTAATGTAACGTTATCCGTTCCTTGTGTCCAATCTAACTTTATAGAAGTACCTTTTTTCTCCGAGATGGACAAACTTCCACTGTTCCCCGGAACAGGTGCAGTGGTATCTAACTCAGGCGTTCC
>DDBL01000190.1:1109-12218 GCA_002333425.1 Leptospiraceae bacterium UBA2033 | reverse complement strand
CCGGATATTTTGCCGGATATTTCTTACAATTCACCTAGGACTTCTGCTTTTTTCATCTCGTAATCGTCTTCGTTGATTAATCCTTTTTTGTATAAATCTTTGAGTTCTTTTAGGCGCATTTCTCTAGATTTTCTAGTTTTGTTATCCTCTTTGTCTCCTTGTGAATTTTTCTCTTTAGACAAAATTTCAGCTTTTTCTAAATCGACTAAAATCCATTTATAATTAGTCAGACTTTCCAATTTAGAATCTAAGTTTTGCTTAGACAAAACAATATTATCCGCACAAGAAGAATCTTTTTTAAATTGAAAACTAGAAGCAAGATTTCCTTCCAATAGAATAACTTTTTTCTTATCGCAAACTAATTTAAAAAAATTAGGATTAGCCCAATCCTGAAAACTAAACTGTGTCCCAAAATTTATATTATTATTCACTTCTCCAAATACCATTTGTAAAATGTTTCCATCCCGATTCAAATAAAACGTTGTTCGAAATATCCGCGAATAAGGGGAAAGATTATCTTCCTCTTTCACAACGAAAAAAAAAGTTTTCCCTTTATTTTCTTCCTTCAAAATATCTCTAATAACAGGAGTTATTTCCAAAACAGTCTCAAATTCCCATAGAGCTTCTTTACCAATCACTGTTGTTATAGATTTTTCTTTTCGTATCGTAGAAAATATACTTTGGATCAATTTTTCTTCGATCTGAATTTTAGGGGAAGTAGTAAGATTTGAAATACCAAAAGGACTTTCTTCTAACTTATAAACCGCAATATTCGCACTAGAAAAATACAATTTACTATGAATCCCTCTTTCAAAGGAAATACAAGAATTCAAAATAACAATTAGAAAATAAAATATATACTGTAAATAATTTTTCCACAAAACCATACTTTCAGCAAAAAATTTCCATTCACAGAAAACAAGAAAATAATCATAATAAGTGACTTTTCAAAAAATGAATCTTTCTAATTATAGCGTACATGCAACTTTTTTTGAGAATTTTTTTAGTATTATCTATCCTTTTTCAAATTCCTATTTTTGCAGGAATAAAAGAAGCCAAAAAGGCTTACGCGCAAAAACAATTTCAAAAAGCGATTAAGCTTTTTACTGAATATGCAAAAGAAAATCCTTCTGATGGTGAACCCTACATGTTTATGGGATATATTTATGAATCCCAAAAAGATTTTCCTAGATCTATGGGAATGTTTCGTCGTGCAGTAGAACTAAATCTCAATCCAAAACAAAAAAAGACCAGCCTCTTAAAAATTATTTTATTCTACAACTACCACCAAGGTTGGGATATTGTTGCTCACTACTCCAATAAATTTTTAAAATTAGATCCCGATAATAGAGAAGTTTCCAAAATGAGAGACCGTGCCTATGCAAATAGAGGACATGATCCCGGAACTCTAAGTTTTGCAAAACCAGAAGAACACAAAACAAAACAAAAAAAAAATTCAGAGGAAACAGAGAAATCCAATTCGGAAGAACGGGAAAAAAAAGAGAGGGAACGAGAGAGAGAAAGGGAAAGAGAACGTGAGAAAGAACGGGAACGAGAAAAATCCGAATCAATCTCAGAAAAAACAATTCCTCAAAACAAAGAAGAAAAAAACTGGGAACTTTCTTTAAAATACTTCAAGTTAGAAGATTACCAAAAAGCAGATAAAATCATGCAAGAACTTCTAACCCAAAGCCCTCACAACAAAAATTATTTGTACAAAGCCGGCATCGCCAAATTACGATTAGGCGAATTTGAAAAGGCGATCAAATACTTTGAAACATCTAAAAAGTTTACCAGAGAAAATGACAAAATGCTCCTCTACTACCTAAACCTAAACGAAGGACAAGCATATCAAAAATTAGGAAATACAAATACTGCAATAGAACTATACAATAAAGCGTATCAATATAACAATTCGCCGATTGTGCTTCCTGTAATTGCCAAAATACATTATGAAAATAAATCCTTTGAAGATTCGATAAAAATTTCAGACCAAATTTTGAAATCAGATTTTAATAACTTAGAGGCTAATATGTATAAGTCTCTGTCGCTTATCGCATTAGGTCGCAAAAAATCAGGTTACAAAATCCTATTGGATTTTACAAAAAAAATCAATCGTTTATATCCCGAAATAAACACTGTACCTGAAAAATTTCACGATGGTCTTTTACAAATAGGAGTGTTTTATTCCAACCGAATCAAATACAAACTTGCGTTAAAGTATCTAACTGTAGTTTCTTCCACAAAAAGTAAATCGCAAAAATTCAATTTCTCTCTAGGGAAAACCTACTTCTATACAAAAAAATATGATCTAGCAACTGTATTTTTAGAAAAAATTCCTGAAATTACTGCCGCCAACTACTTATTAGCCAAGTACTACGCCAAAGAAAACAATATAACAAAATGCAAAATCCATTTAGCCAAAGCAGGAAATAAAAATGAAATCTACTGGATCAAAGTAAAGTTAGATCCTTATTTTAAAGATCTTTTAAAATCAACAGAATTTATTTCTTATGTAGACGGAAAAGGAATCATAACTCCTCCACCGGCTAAGACCGTTATACCTCCCAAAGTGGAAGAAACTAAAATTGAACCCAAAGAAACTAAGGTCGAAACAAAAAATACTACAGAACAAATAAATCCAGAAATTCCTGCGGAGAAAGAACCGACTATTGTTCAACCCGAAGTAAAACCACCGAATAATACGGTTATACCTCCTTTGAAAGAAGAAGAACTAAAACAATGACTAATGTTTGATAGCCACTCGATCTCCAAAAATCTTGTAGGCAAGAATTTTGATTCCTTCAAAGAAATGAATTTTATAGAGAAATGGATTAAGCCAACCAACTGTAATACAATAGTATTTATCAAATGGATCTGTATGATGAACTTGGTGATGCTCAGGGGATAAGATTAAATTGCTTCTCTGTAGAAACTGAATTAATCTTCCTGGGTTTTCCATGTGCGCCCATTTGTGAATTTGATTGGTAATAAATACTGCAATCATCAGAAAACTAAAAAAACTATAAAAAGCATAAGCAAATAGATTCGATTTTATATCTACTAAATAATAGACAAGAAGCATAAATGGAATGGAAACAATACAGTTATTTCCACTCGTTTCTACAAAATCATGTTTGGTCATCCCCTTGGGATCAACGTGGTGCTCTCGGAAGGGTTTAATAAAGGATTGCCCCACAACTGGAGTATCTTCCGTTCCAAATGTATCCCCCAAAAAATGAACTAACCCAGAAAAAAAATCTGCCCCAATGTAACCAACAATAAAAGGTAAAATTGCAAGTGGTACTACCAGATAACCAAGAGTATCCGCAAGTCGAACTGTCTCAACTGCAATTTTCCAAACTAACATAACACAATACACTACAAAAATAAATATACTGCTGATTTCTAAATGTCTATGATTGTATTTAAACATTTTATTCTCCTTTTTCTTTTTTGGGAGCATTTACTCCCGTAACATAGATTATATCTGCATATTTTTTTAATTGATTTTGATTTGGAATTTCTCCCGAACGATTAAAAAACATAGACACAGTAAGAACTTTTAATCCAAGTTTAGTCAATCTGTGGGTAACGCCCATATACTCGTCACTGTGAAATCTTCCATTGATATGAAGCACCTTTGTTCTTTTTTTCTCAATGACTTTTAAAATCGAATCTGTCATGGTAGCATCCCAGAGATTTTGTGCTAGAATCATATTCTTCATCCTGTCTTTTCCATGCCCCGCAATAGAGCCAAAGATTTTACTTTCATAAACATCTTGCCTAAAAAGTTCAACCGTATAAATCGGCGCAAAGTATTTTTTAGATGCCTTGGGAAATTTATACATTTCCTCTAAACCATTTCGAGAAAGCATTCGCACATAACGTCTTGGTGCGTTAGCCGCTAGAATAGAAATATTTTTTTCCTTTGCATAGAACACTATTGGTTTATAATCTTCAAAATTATTCCAAAGCCTACTATCCGAAAGAAATAATTTTTCATCAATTAACCCACTCAAATATTCATTCAAAACAATTTGTTGATCCCGTTCAAACATCTCCATAGAAATCACAAACTTCATTTCCTCTGCCAAATACTGAATTAACTTTAACTTCTCCTCATGCCCCTTTTTATCATCATGCTCTTCTCCAATAATCAACACATCCACCGTTTTAAACTTTTCCGCAATTTCCTCAAACCCAATCGGATTCCAACTTGTTGCTTCGTAAATTTTTGGGTAAGATTCCTGCGCGTTTAGCGTTAGGGAGAATAGAATTGCCACGGAGGCACAGAGACGCAGAGTTAGAAGGTTTGAAAGTTTCATGGTTTTTATGATGTTATTCTTTTCAGCTTTTTTAAGGAATAATTTTTTTCCTCTAAAGATATTTTTCAGCTTATCTGCCTAATTTGTCTTGCCCTTGTTTATACTATAGAAAACATTAAAAAAAACTATTAGAGGAAACTTAATGAAACACTACGATGATTTTACAAATCTTTACTCATTATCCAAGACTCTTCGCTTTGAATTGAAACCGGTGGGGAAAGATGGAAAACCACTTTCGGATGAAGATGCCGAAATGATGCTCAAAGAAATCCGCGAGCAGGATAAGAAAATTAAAAAAGCATATACAGCTTTGAAACCGGTTATGGATCAAATACACGAAAACATTATCAACGATAGTTTGAAATCCGAAGAAGCAAAAAAAATTAGTTTTTCTGCTTATCTCGATGAGTATAAAAAAGGCAAAGAGAAGAACTTAGAGAATATAGAAAAATCTTTAAGAGAAAAAATTGGAAGCACCTTTGAAAATACTGCAAATGAATTTGCTAAAAAAGTCGGCAAGGAAGAGAAAGAAAAAAATAAGAAATCGAAAAAAGAAGAAAAAGACAAGCCCATCTTAAAAGAGAAAGGGATAAAATGTTTAACAGAGGCAGGAATTTTAAAGTATATCGAGAAAGAAATTCATAAACTTGTTCCAGATGAAAACCAAAGAAAAGAATTTCTTGATACAAAAGAAACAATAGACAGTAAAGGCAAAAAGCAGGTTGAAAGATCTGGACACCTAGAAACATTTAAGGGTTTCTTTACCTACTTCACGGGATACAATCAAAACAGAGAAAATTATTACGAGTATAAAAAAGAAGCAAGCACTGCCGTAGCCACACGAATTGTTCATGAAAACTTACCTAAGTTCTGTGATAATATAATTCAATTTTCATCTGATAAGGAAATCAAAGATAAAAAAATGCGTCAAATAGTTATTATTCCCTCTCGAAAAAATGAATATCTAAATGCTTATCAATATTTGAAAGATGCAAATAGGAATACTCAAATTAAAGATGCCAAAACAAACACTATGCGTGAGACACATCCAATTGAAGAAAAAATTTTTGACATTAAATATTTCTCAGAATGTCTCGCACAATCTGAAATCGAAGAATACAATAGAGTGATTGGAGATTACAATCTTTTAATCAATCTATACAACCAAGCGAAAGGCAATGATCCCAACTTCAGAAAACTTCCTCAATTTAAAACTCTCTATAAACAAATCGGATGCGGTAAAAACAAAGCTCGCTTCTTTGAATTAAAATACGACACAATAGAAGAGCAACAGCAAGCAAGGGAAATAGCAGCAGAGTCACTTAGCGTTCAAGGAATTCTTGAATTGGTTAGCAATGCAGGAATAAAGTATTTTCAAAAGAAAACGGATAATATTGATTTAACTACCATTAATACATTTACAAAATGGTTAAAGCAAAGCGAACATTGGGACGGTGTCTATTGGTCGAAATCTGCTGTTGACAAAGTATCCAATCAATATCTTGCGAACTGGCATGACATAAAAGATCGAATTCAATACATTCTTGAAAATGGCGATAAAGAACAGAAAGAAATTTTAAACCCTGTTGCATCTTTTGATAAAAAGAGAGAAGAACAATTGAAAATTCATGATGTAGTAGAATTGTCAGGGCTATTCGATATACTGGATCAAGGTATCGCGGAAGGTTGGAGTAAATTTTTTTTCAAAGAATCCATTCTAGAAGATAGAAAGTCTTTGATAGATGAAAAACTTTCTCCTAGCCAAAATCTTATTAATTTAATCTGTGCAGATATTGAAGATTTTGCGAAAGAGTTTCTAGAACAATCAGAAAGTATCTCAAAGGTAACTGATTATAAAAATGAAACAAATATATTAGAAATAAAAGATTGGTTGGACAAAGCGAAATCAGTTTTATGGAGCATGAAATATTTTGAAGTAAAAGAGAGTAAGGTTAAAGGACATCCTATTAACACAGATCTGGCTAATATGCTTACTGCATTATTACATGCAGACGATGCTGATTGGTTTGGTTGGTATGATGCTGTTAGAAATTATCTAACTAAAAAACCGCAGGATGATGCAAAGAAGAATAAATTAAAATTGAATTTCTTTAATCCAAATTTACTAGGCGGTTGGAGTGATGGAGAAGAAAAAAATAAAGGAGCAGTATTATTAAAAAATGGTCACAAGCATTATGTTGGATTGCTAATAGATAGAAATATTTTTGATACTAAAAAGAAAAATATTTCTATCTACAATTCCTCGAATAAAGATACGGGTCGATTAATTTTAAGAAATATAGCTTTTAAAACATTAGCAGGAAAAGGATTTAATGGAATGTTTAAAGTAAAATATGGTGATATTGGCAAAACAAATCCATTAGAAGCAGTCCAGAAACTGCAAGAATTTATCAAAAGCTATATTATCAAAAAGGATAAAATTACCTATGCTCAAAAATATCCATCTCTCAAAAGTGTTTTAGAAAAAAAATACAACGATAAAAAGATATTTGATAAAGAAATACAAGAAATACTGAGAGATTGTTACGAAAATGATTTCACACCTATAGACTGGAATACGGTTCTAAAATTTGTAGAAGAAAAGAAAATGTACCTCTTTGAGGTGTATAGTAAAGATTTTTCTACAACCAAAGGAGATAAAAGTAATAATAGTAATCTAAATCTTCAAACCATATACTGGCAAAATGTTTTTCAAGAAAACAGCACAATTCAACTCTGTGGTGGTGGTGAAATCTTTTTCAGAGAGAAGGCAACTGATAAAAAGATCGTGCATCCTGCCAATGAACTTATATATCGTAGAAGCGATGGGCAAACTGCAAGCAAATTTAAACATGATATCATTAAAGATAAGCGATTTACAGCAGAAAAATATTCTTTTCACATTCCGATAAAAATTAATTATCAAGCACCTGTTTCGGGAATAAGAGAGGGTAGACCAAACCCACCAGCTTTTAATGCTGTACAACAAGCGGTTAATAACCATTTTACTCAAGCAGACGACATTCAATTTCTAGGTATAGACCGAGGTGAAAAACATTTAATCTATTATTCTTTGGTAAATGCAAAGGGGGAGATTCAAAAGCAAGGCGACCTTGATGTAATTAAGAATAAAGACTATTTAAAGGAAATCAATGAAGCCGCAAAGATTCGCAGACAGAAACAAGAAAACTGGCAACAGAAGGGAAACATTTCCAACTTAAAAGATGGATATATTTCTCTGGTGGTTCATGAAATCATTGAAAAGATGAAAGATGAAAACGGTAAATTCAAACCAACATTTATTGTATTGGAAGATTTGAATTCAGGCTTTAAACGAGGTCGCCAAAAATTTGAACAACAGGTCTACCAGAAGTTTGAACTTGCCCTTGCAAAAAAGTTAAACTTTGTAGTGGATAAAAAAGCTCCAATGGGAGAAATCGGTTCTGTAGCAAAAGCTCTACAACTGACTCCACCTATTACTAATTATCAAGATATTGAAGGTAAGAAGCAAATCGGTATTATGCTCTATACTCGTGCCAACTACACTTCTGTAACTGACCCTGTGACGGGATGGCGAAAAACTATCTATCTTAAAACAGGTAGCGAGGGATTTATTAAAGAGAAAATTCTCGAAGCGTTTACTGAAATCTCTGTAGACGAACACGGAGATTACTTCTTCCAATACAAAGATCGAAACACCGAAAAGATTTGGACATTGTGGTCAAGTAAGAATGGAAAACCCTTAGAACGATACAGAGCTAAAAGAAGTAAAGACAAAAATAAATACGAAGTTGAATCTATTGATGTAAAAGAAATTTTAGATAAATTATTTGCCGATTTTAATAAGAATGATTCGCTTATAAAACAACTTAGAGAAGACAAAGAGCTGCTGAAAGTAAACGAGCATACTGCTTGGGAATCTCTTCGTTTTGTAATTGATACACTCCAACAAATTCGGAATTCGGGAGATACTAACAAGAAACAAGAGAATAAATTCTTTGGTGCTGATGAAAGTAAAAATCAAGACGACAACTTTCTATTATCCCCAATCAGGAACGAAAGCGGAGAACATTTTGATTCCCGCATCTTTGAAAAACAAAAGGATCCAAAACTTCCGAAAGATGCAGATGCGAATGGAGCATACAACATTGCCCGAAAAGGAATTATCATGTATGAACACATCAAACAATGGGTAGTCGAAGGAAAAGAAAAATCAGATTTGGATTTATTCATTTCGGATGAAGAATGGGATTTATGGACTGTTGATCGAGAGCAGTGGAAACAAAAACTGAAAGTGTTTGCGTCACAGAAAGCAAAAAAAGAAAACGCAAAGAGAAGCTAACGCCAAATGCGAAACGTTGAATTCATTGGACTATGGGAGAAGCTTTATAACCCGAATTTTAAACTGACCAAGAAGACAAAATGAAAAAAGAATCTCGAACAAGTTAACACATGAAAAAGAAATAATAAATAACAGGGGTTTTGGGGACGGTTAGTCCCCAAGCCGCCGGCAGGCTAACCATTGGAAACCTACATACCAATCTCATTCTTAAACGACTTCATTTTCTGCCCGCGCTCCATTTACTTTCATCAAGTGCATGGAGGGATGAGCCAAGAGATGTATAGTTCTAAGGAGCAGACAGAAGGACGGGCAGCACATGAAACGATAGACGAAAGAACTTACTCGACTCGTAAGAAGGTACTTATGGGAACTGACGTTTATTGTGAGAAATACAATATCCTAGGAAAGATAGACGTTTTTGATATTTCGGCGAAGAAATTAACAGAAAGAAAATACAAAATCACAAAAATATACGATGGGTTTGTGTTTCAAGTCTATGCACAATACTTTGGACTTGTTGAACTTGGGTATGAAGTGGAGAAAATTGTAATTCACGATAGAACGCATAATAAAAATTATCCAATAACTTTGCCAGAGGAGGATAAGGTAATGTTTGAAAAGTTTGAGCGGTTAATAGAGGATATTCGTAATTTTGATTTGAGTGATCCGAATTTTAAAGCTAATATTGAAAAATGTAAAAAGTGCGTTTACTCGCACTTATGCGACTTTAGCCTATGTTAAGTTTACCGGACTTCAAAGAAAAAAGTATTGTCATTTCTTTCTCGACAGAGGGACAAGCGGTTTCGTTTAAGAACGATAATTTAATTGTAAAAGATGGAGAAGGAAAAACTATTCTCCAACATTCTTGTTATCGAGTTTTTACCTTGTGGATTATTGGAGGCACTACAATAACATCTGGAATTATTCAGAGAAGTAAGAAGTTTGGATTTTCAATTTATTTATTTTCCTACAGTGTAAAACTAATCGGAGTTTGGAACTCAACAGCAGAAGGAAATTTTTTACTTCGAGAAAAACAATACCAGTATAAAAATTTAGACATTGCTTGGCATATTGTGAAAAATAAAATTGAAAACCAAACTTTACTTCTAAAAAGTATTCGAGAAAAATCTTTAGAGGTTAAGACGAGTATTGCGGACTTAGAAAAATACCAAAGCACAGAAATGACAGAATTAAATTTAAAAACAATTCTTGGGACAGAGGGAATTTCTGCAAAGGTGTTTTTTAAAATTTGGTTTGCAGAGATGGAATGGAAGGGGAGAAAGCCAAGGGCTAAGATAGATAGAACTAACGTTCTTTTGGATATGGGTTATACGTATTTATTTAACATTATGGAGGGAATGCTAAATCTTTATGGGTTTGATGTTTACAAAGGAATTTACCATCAGAGTTTTTATCAGAGAAAATCATTAGTATGCGATTTGGTGGAGCCGTTTCGGTGTATCATTGATAGAAAGGTTAAGAACGCTTATGCGCTAGGGCAAATAAAAGAAGAGGATTTTACAGAGAGTAAGGGTCAGTATTTTTTAAAGATAGATCAGAGTAAAAAATATACTAGTTGGTTAGTGCAAGAGATTATGAAATACAAAGAAGAAATGTTTCTATATACCCAGCAATATTACCGAGCGTTTATGCGAAGTAAGGCGATTTCAGAATTTCCGACTTTTAAGATAACGGAGTGAAGATGTTACTCATTTCTTATGACATAAGCGACACGAAATTAAGAACAAAGTTTTCCAAGTATTTGTTGAAATATGGGGAGCGATTGCAGTATTCAGTGTTTGAGATAAAGAACAGTGAAAGAGTGCTTGTCAATATAGAGACACAGATTAAACAGTATTTTGAAAAGCGGTTTTCGCAAGATGACAGTATCATGATTTTTCACATGAGTCCGAGTTGTAAAATTACACGGTACGGATATGCGAAAAATCAGGAAAGGGATGTATTGATTTTTTAGTTGCAAACCCCCGTCTTCATGGGAAAGTTGGAAGGAAATTAGGTAGTGGATGAGAAATTTTTGTTTAAATAATAAGCAAAAAGAGGCAAATAGACCTCAAAAAATCCGAAAACCCTGCCTATTTTCAAAGATACCTCTCGATAAGAGGTTTTAAATTTCTACTATTGTAGATAAAAGCGGGAAAATAATCTAAATAGTCTCGATAAGAGGTTTTAAATTTCTACTATTGTAGATCTTGTAGATAAATATAAAGTCATTGCTCGATAAGAGGTTTTAAATTTCTACTATTGTAGATGAAACTACTTTATCCAGTATTTCTACTCGATAAGAGGTTTTAAATTTCTACTATTGTAGATTTCCTACCCCTTTGGTCCTGTCATAGCTCGATAAGAGGTTTTAAATTTCTACTATTGTAGATAAAAAGTCATCTTTCGATAGTGTATTCCTCGATAAGAGGTTTTAAA
>DDBL01000190.1:0-1078 GCA_002333425.1 Leptospiraceae bacterium UBA2033 | reverse complement strand
GGTTTTAAATTTCTACTATTGTGTAGATACGGCATACTGCTATTAACCAAACCGAAGTGATTGAAAAGAAGAGAAATCTTAAAGTAAGAACTTTTTGGTATTTGAATCAACAAGGTAAATGTTGGTTCATTACACTATTTCCATTGAAAGGAGGAGTAAAATGAAATTTCCACTATTTAATAAAGTTGCTGTAAAAGTAAATAAAAATCAAATTCCTTCCACCAGAGTTTTTCAAAAATCCAGCTAAAAATACTTTTCAAAATCCCATTCTGTTTATTTTTCTTGTAATTTTTATTTAAGACACTTAACATGCTGTTANNATTTAATTTCGCAACAAGTCTAATACTAGATAAAAGTCATATCTCTAACATCCAATCACAACAACGACCTGCAACTGAAATTCATAGGTTTATTGGCGTGTGCTGAAAAAGCGATTGAAAGAGGAAGGAAATCAAGGGGTTGTGTAAAAGCATAAATTTTTGAGCGCAGAATGCCAAGAAACCGCATTTCTCTGCGACTCTGTGCCTCCGTGGCAATGCTTTACACAACCCCTTGAAAATGGAGGCACCAGATGGAAAAAGGAAACTAACAGACGTTGCCGATACAGAACAATTGTTGCGGTTAATCCAGTCTATCCCCTCTCCTAAAGCGGAGCCATTTAAACAATGGTTAGCGAAAGTGGGATATTAAAGAATTGAGGAAATTGAAAACCCCGAACTCGCACAAGAGAGAATGAAAGAACTTTATGAGCAAAAAGGATATTCTAAAGATTGGATTGATAAAAGGCTTCGTGGAATTGCTATTCGGCAGAATCTGACGGATTAATGGACTTTCAAAAAAGAATCAGAATTTGCGTGATCATATGACTGATTTAGAGTTAATCTTCACAATGCTTGGAGAAAAAGAAATTACTAAAAAAGAGGAATTAAGTAGTCATGCAAAAGTAATGATATATTTTTTTCCAATGTTTGCAATGACAAAATTAAGGTTATTTTTTAACGAAAAACTTGATTCATCATAATAGAAAATTTTAATTTCACCATACCTTTCTTTTTCAGAAAGAAGATTCAGCTCTTTT
>DDBL01000197.1 GCA_002333425.1 Leptospiraceae bacterium UBA2033 | reverse complement strand
AAATACTGATAGAATTTTCGAATTGGAAATCCCATTACGTTTGTGTACGAGCCAACATAGCCGTGTACAGGAGTTCCTACATCTTGGATTCCGTAAGCACCTGCTTTGTCGTAGGGTTTGGCTTCTTCCAAATACAGTTTGATCTCAGCATCTGACAAAGCTTTAAACTCAACCTTAGTTTCATCAAAGTCATACAAAATCTGCCCGTTTTTCCCAATCGCAAGCCCAGAATAAACTGAATGAGTCTTTCCAGATAGAAAGGAAAGGATTTCTACTCCCTCGGCAAAATCTCTAGGTTTCGCCAAAATCCTAGAACCAAGAACGACCATTGTATCCGAGGAAATATAAACGTTTTCCGATTGGCTTTTTTCTAGCTCTAACTTTGCAATTGTGACACGTTTTAGGTATTCGAGAGGAAGCTCATTTTCTCTTACATCCTCGTTGGCGCTGGAAGGGTCTACTTGAAAGGTCAGTTTCAAATTTTCCAAAATTTGTTTTCTTCTAGGAGACGCAGACTTTAAAATTAACATGTTCCCACTCTTACGTAAAGACCAAAAATGTCGATAATAAGTACACTATGACAACGCATACTTACTCTCTTACTTCTATGAAATTCAATCCTCAGTTCCATTCAGGTAAATTTATTCTGATTTTACTTTGCTTTAGTCTTTCTCTTTTGGGTCAGGTGAACATTAAAGACGCAAAGAATGCACCCGATACATCCAAAACTCCAGTGGAAAAAAAAGAGGAAAAACCTCTCAAAATGGAAACAGGAACTGTAACAGTTGATCCACAAGTTGTTTCTTCTGATTACAAAAAGACAAATTTAAAACATTTAAAGAGACTCAAAAGTTCTTTTATGAATTTTGAGATGGATGAAAAATTCAATGTGATTATGAAAAACTACGTCGATGCAAGTATCAAATTCCAAGAAAAAAATTACATCGCCTCCAGAAGAATCTTTGAACAAAATTATAACGAACTAAACACAGAAGCCCAAACCTTTGCCAAAAAATATACAGACATCTACAACAAACTCTACGCTGACGCATCTTTCCAATTAGTGGACTTGAAGGTAAACTCAGATACGGATGATTCCATTTATCCTGTACTCGAAAAACAACTTATGATTGCAAATGAGTTTTCAACAACAGCACAGTTACTTGCGGCTAAGAACAACAATATCGACGCACTTTATGAATATAAAAATGCACTCCAAAGTCTTTTCAAAATCTATTACACCATAAGCAAACACAAAAACAAAAACCTAAAATTAGCAGAGCGTGTAAGTAAAAATCTTTTGTTAGACGATGACTATATCCCAAAAGAATATCTAAAAGAATACGATGACTCTTTAGGTCTTGTATTTGCAGTCCGTGAAAAAGAAAGAGATAGAGAAAGAGATCAAATCAAAAAAGGTCTTACCAATAAATACGGTGAAATGAACATAAACAAAGAAGCGGATAAGACTGATAAACCAGAAACAGATGCGAAGAAAGAGACAAAAGAATCTAAAGAAACAAAAACAGCTCCTTTAACTGAGTCCCCAGCAAAAAAATAAAAATGAAATCCTTCGCCTTATACATCCTAATTAGCCTGATATTAGTTCAGGCTAATTGTAATCGAAAAAAAAATAACGTCGAGATAAATGATTGTGATACAATTGGAAATTATTACGAAAATGGAGAACACTATATCCGTAGAGATTTGGTAACCGATGATGGAGTGATTGACTACAATAAAATGTTAGACAGTTACAAAGGACGCAAAACAGTGTGTAACCCGTTAAACAATCCATGATATGTTTTACTCTAAACCCAAACTTATGATACTAAATCTTCACCCACAAAATCCAGAAATTAGAACTCTAAAAACCATTTCCGAAAATTTACGAAATGGCTCTGTTTATATTTTCCCAACAGATACAGTTTATGCCATCATTGCAGATTCCAAATCCAAACAAGGAATAGAAAAACTACACGAGCTAAAAAATACAGACAAACACAAACCTCTCTCCTTACTCTGTCCCGATATTTCTACTGCCTCCGATTACATCGAATCATTACCAAATGATGCTTTTAAATTAATGAAGCGAATTACACCTGGTCCGTTTACATTTATTCTAAAGGCTAATAAGAATATACCTCGCTGGACAATTACAAACTCTAAATCAAAAACAATTGGGATTCGTATTCCTGAAAGTATTTTTTTACAAGAACTAATGAGAGTCCATGAAGGAACTCTAACTTGCACTTCTGTTTTTACTGGAGACGAATACTTGACCGATATAAATGATCTAGATGATATTTTTGGAAATCGAGTGGAAGCAATTATTGACGGTGGAATTGCAAAAGTAGAAACATCTACTATTTTAGATTTTACAAATGATGAAATGGAAGTGATAAGAGAAGGAAAAGGTTTCGATAGAATCTAAACTACTTAAAGGTTTTTTTCCAATCTTCTTCTTTAAATCCAATCAAAATCAAATCAGGTGAAATCACAAACGGTCGTTTGACTAAGTTTCCATTTTGACTCAGTAACTTTAACTTTTCATCGTCTGTCATCGTAAGATGTTTTTCTTTTAGATTGAGTGCTTTGTAATCTTGACCGGATGTATTGAAAAGTTTTTTGGTATCACCTTTTAGATGCTGCAATGCTTTTTTAAGCTCAGTGATTGATGGAGGTGTTTCTCGAATGGGAATTTTTTGATAGGAAATCTTTTTGGAATCCAAAAACTTTAAGGCATTTCTACAAGTAGAACAACCTTTGTATTCATAAACTTTCATGGGAGATGGAGGTTTTTACTGAGGTTAAATTTAAGGTAACACAGTCACCTCGAACAGCCTCATCGTGAGTGGTCTATTTTGCTTAGTACTATCGTTTTAAACAAAATAGATTTCTCACGCTCACACAAACTAATGTGCTCAGTTCGAAATGACTGAAGTAAATTTCTTACTTAGATTCGTCAGTCTCTGCACCAGGTACAGTGTTGTCTGTGTTTGGAGTTTCAGAATTTTTAACATCTGGTTCGCTGATTAAGAATTGGAATGTTACACGTCTGTTTTGTCCACTTTCTCCGTCGATACCAGGAATAGGATTAGAAGAACCCATTGCTTTGGTTACAATTCTTTTTTCTGGAAAACCAAGTTTCACAAGAGCTTGTTTCACTTCTTTTGCTCTTTGCTCAGAGTAGAACATGTTACCTTTTTTGTCTCCAACTGGAGTTTCAGGTCCGATTGTGTCAGTGTGTCCAGCAATTTCTAGAGTGTAAATGGCAGGAAGTTCATCCAAACCTTTCTTTAGAACAGCACCAGCACCTTTTACCCATTTAACGAAATCTTTTTTGTTTGGGATTTCCCATTTTTTATAAGCAAACCCTTGGATAGATTCTCCATCAGGATAACGAGCAGATTTTAATGACTCATTTAACTGAGTAAATAACTCATCAGCAGCACCAGTTAAAGCACGGTTAGCTAGGGAGTCCTTAGCATCTTTTGTTTCTACAGGTTTTACTTCTTTAGGCTCTTCTGCACCAGCTACTTTTTTGCTTTCATCTGCAGTCTTTGTTTCTTTAGAAGGATCTGGAGTGTCTTTTTTGTCGTTAGAACCACAATATACTAACGAGAGAGATACGATTCCAATCACCAAGGCAGTCTTAATAAATTGTCTATTCATAAATAAATGCTTCCTTTCTAATAATGAATTTTGAATATTACCACAATACAAATATATAATTTATTTTAAAACCATTTTTAAATAGCAGAACAAAAATTCATGAAAGTAACCACCTACGTACAAGAAGACCAAAACGACCTCCGACTCGACCATTTCCTAGCACAATCGACTGGAGATGACATTTCCCGAACATCCATTCAAAAATGGATCAAAGGCGGACATATAGAGAGAGTTTCCGAACCTAAAACCTCTAACCTAAAGCCAAATTTCCGAGTAAAATCAGGAGAAACCTTTGAGATAACCATTCCACCCAAGCCCAAACTCAACCTAAGTCCCGTCGAAATGCCAATTGAAATTATCTATGAAGAAGAAGAATTTGTAATCATCAATAAACCTGCGGGAATCGCCTCCCACGGTGGTCCAGGCGACGACTCGCCTAGTCTTGTAAACGGACTTCTCTACTACTTCAAAAATCTTTCCCAAATCGGTGGTGAAATTCGCCCTGGAATCGTACACAGACTGGACAAACCAACCTCGGGTCTTATGGTAATTGCAAAAACCGACAACGCACATATCAAACTTTCTAGTATGTTTCAAAAACGAGAAATCGAAAAAACCTATTACGCATGGTTAGTCCAAACACCAAAACTCCCAGAGGGTAGAATTGATTTGCCGCTAGGACGTCATCCGACAGAGAGACTAAAAATGTGCGTAAGAAAAGATGGACGTAAAGCAATCACAACTTACAAAATTATCAAATCCATTTCCTCTCGAAAGAGTCGCAATTTTTCTCTCGCTGAAATCAAAATTGAAACAGGAAGAACTCACCAGATTCGTGTCCATTTCCAAAACATGGGTTGTCCCGTTGTGGGTGATATGCTTTATTCGCGAACTGGAAATGAATTCGCTCAGTACGGGTTACTTTTATTTTCCCAAACACTCAAATTCAAACATCCATTCAAGAAAAAGATAATCGATATTACCCTCCCGTTTCCTGAAAGGTTTACAAGATTTGAAAAAGAAGCAGAATTTAGATAAAATGAATTCGACGGAAATATTTAGAGTCATACCAAAGAGTAATTCAAATTTCAAATTTCAAATTTCTCTCATGTAGCTCTATAACTTTCTTTTGAATGATTGCGATTTCGGCTAGTTTGCCTTGACCTTCATCGCCGCAGACAACTAATCCGGAGGATGGATCGAGTATGATTACTCCGTCTTTTTCGAGAGTTTGTAGGTTTCTTTGGACGGCGGGGCTTGCGTACATTCCTGGGTTCATGGCGGGAGCGAGTAGAATGGGGCAAGTGGAGGCGAGGTAAGTCGAAGTGACTAAGTCGTCAGCGATTCCGTTTGCGAATTTTCCAATGATATTGGCAGTAGCTGGAACAACGGCAAATACAGAGGCAATATTTTTGAGTTCGATATGAGCCATACCAGTATCATATTCGTTGATACGAACAGATTTACCACTTAACGCTTCAAATGTAATTCTTCCAACAAAATGAGTTGCGTGTTCTGTCATGATAACTCGAACGGGATATCCTTCTTTTGTTAAATTGCGAACCAATTCACAGGTTTTGTAAGCGGCTATACTACCAGTAACCGCAATTACGATTTCTTTTCTGTTAGTCATAATCTTCTTTGGTTTGAACAAAATGAACAGGAGCTAAATCAAAGCGGATACTCAGTATTTTGTTCCCTTGCATTTTCTCAACGGTAAGAGTGCCTTTAGAGATTGTGATAGAGCTTCCCTCTGAAGGCATATCTTGGTGTTTTTCCAGAAAAAACCCAGCGATGGTTCTAACGTCTTTCATGCCTTCCATTTCATCTTCATTTAGTATGTCTTCTAGTTCGTCTAATTCAGCTTCGCCGTCAATTGTGTAAGAGTCTGTTTTTATGTCATGAAGTGCTTCAACTCTTACATCTGTTTCATCGTGGATAGGTCCGAATACTTCTTCCATGATGTCGTCTACAGTCAAAAGACCGGCTACTCCACCGTATTCGTCGACTACAATCGCCATATGTTGTTTGTATTTACGAAGTTTTTGTAAAACTTTTTCGATAGATAAAGTTTCAGGTACGAATACAGGTGCTTGCATGATAGACTTTACGGTTGCATTTTTATTTCGATTGGTTCTTGCAAGCCATTCAATTACAGCTTGGACGTGAATTACTCCGATGATTTTGTCTGTTGTTTTATTGTATACAGGGTATCTAGAAAAATGATTTTTCGCAATGACAGGAAGGATTTCTTTGATTTTTTCTTCTGCGGCAAATCCAACTATGCTCAAGCGATGAGTCATTACTTCTTTTGCTTCGTGTTCGGAAAATTCAAATGTGTTTTGAATGATCTGTAACTCCGCATTATCAATATTACCCTGCTTGGTATGCTCTTCCAATAAAATCATCAACTCTTCTGCGCTATGAACAAATTTATGATTTAGATTATTTAATTTCAGAGTTCTCATAAACTGATTCGTTATTCCGTTCATGAAATAAGTGATTGGATAAAATAGATAATAGAAAAAAAGTAGAGGCAAAGAGGAGTTAAGCGCGATTACTTCTGTACTTTGAATTGCAATAGACTTAGGAATTAGTTCTCCAATCGTAATATGCATAAAAGTAATAAAAATAAATGCGATGGTAATAGAGATTCCTTCTAGGTTCCAACTTTCTTTTCCAGGAAAGTCTACCATTTCCAAAATACCTCTAAGCCCTACTGCGACATATTTTTCGCCGAGCCATCCTAAGAGTAGGCTAGCGATGGTTATCCCCACTTGGCACACTGATAACATGTCATTGAGTCGATTTAGAACGGTCTTGGTAAGACTAGCTAAAGGTCGATTTTCTTTGATTAGCTCTTCTAATCTTGACGGGCGAAGAGAAACTAGGGCAAATTCAGCAGCTACAAAAAAACCGTTGATTCCTACTAGGAGTATGATGATGAAAGTTTCTAAAAGAGCCATGTTTTTACAAACCTGACCCAAGTATGTTTTGAATTTTGATTTTGATTACCGTTTGTCATTGAAATTTGATTTTATTTTATTAATGATGAGATGCAAAAGTTAAGTTTAATTTTGTAGACTCCATGCGTCTAGCCATTCATACGATTCTATTTCAAAATTGTATTCATGAGTTAAAATTTCAACAAAATTTGGTGTATGGGCTGCTCCATATAAAAGCCCCAGTTCAAGGGGGACTTGCGATGTAAATTTGGGTTTCACGATGGAAATAGCAACTTTATTTCGTTCGGTGATGATTGCGGTTCTTTGTAACTTGGTTTCTTCTAAAAAACAGAGATCTTGGCAGGATTTAACTAAGTTTTGGGACATTTTTTTCTTAAAATTTAAGACTTTTTCGTTATAATCCGGGGTAGTTGGTTCTAATTGCTTTAGCTCTAGGTAATCATTCACTATGGATCTATTCTCTGCGGATAAATTATTTGCGATAGAATCAAAGCCTACTTGGTTGGAGCTTAGAACATTCATGAACTGAGAAAAGTTCATGTCTGCATTGATCCAGTTTTGTTTTGGTTTCAGATGTTCCAATTGGTCTGCAAAATTTAAAAAGCGCGCGATTTCGTTTTTAAATTCAGAATTTTTGCGAATACTTTTTTTGGTTTGGTTTGCGTCAATTTCTGAGGCAATAGAAGACAGAGAGTGGTTGTATCTCGAAATTGTTTTGTCTGCATTAATTTGAATGCCTTCATAGAAAAGATAATCTAGGTCATTTATGATTTTTTGGATATTTTGGTAGTATTCTAAATCCGCGATATGAAGTACTCCGATGATTTTGAGGCGTACATTTGTATCTTTGGAGATCAATGTATATACAGAGGTTTGAAGAGCGGTATCAGTGGTTCTTAAAAATTGAATTTCTTTCGAATCGCTGAAAATGCGGAGAGGAAAGATTAGTACAAGTAGAATAAAAAATATATATTTGTAAAACGACTTCCCGAGAGGAACCGAATTTGACATACATTTCATATTGTAGGATAGTTCTAAATAGTCACGTAAAATTTAAGTAAATAAAATAGGTATTTAGTAAATTATTTTACGAAGAGGAATATTCGAATTGACCCAAGTAAAATGGATTTAAAACTGAATATACAAGTTTTATGACTACTAATTCAGAAATTAAAATAACTCCAAGAAATCATTCATTAGATGTTTTAAGAGGGTTGGCTATCGTTACGATGATACTCTCTAATTTTGCAGGTGAGATGCTAAAAGCTCCGCATCCATTTTTATTAACAGTGATCGGTTCTCTAGCAGCTCCTTTGTTTGTTATGATTGCAGGTTTTTTGGTTGGATTATCCGTATTAAACAAAGGTTATTCATTTGGATATTTTTTGTTGAGAGGTTTTCTCACTTGGGTGGTAGCGGCAATTATTGATATGTTTCTATGGAAGAGTTATCCGTTTATTTCAGTAGACGTATTGTATCTCACTGGTTTTGCTCTTCCTTTTACGTCCCTTTTTGTCAGAGTGAAATTTCCAATTAAGATAGTTTTACTTTTGCTTCTTTTTGGGCTTGCACCTTGGCTTAGATCCACTATTGGCTACGCGGAAAAACCAAGTTTCCCCCCGATTTGGAAAGAAGGAATGTTTGTTCCATTTGAAGGAGAGTTTTTTGTCATCTTTAAACACTGGATACTGGATGGTTGGTTTCCTATTTTTTCTTGGTTGGGAATTGCATTTTT
>DDBL01000069.1:4427-10999 GCA_002333425.1 Leptospiraceae bacterium UBA2033 | reverse complement strand
AAGTATAGCAAAAGAACGACAAAACCAGGAATTACGAAAAAACAGACAACAAAACAAAAAAGCCAAGAGCGGAGCTATCACATAGACTTCTTCGATTTACTAAGCTTGACAGCCAAGAGAGTCAATGCGAAGATTTTAGGAAAGTTTTTCTTTATTTTGCCAGATAACGTCAATTACAAAACGATACTATTGTTAACAGAGGAAAAAATAGAGTGAAAATTGGAAAATTAGGTTTTGTTCTTGGGAAATTTTATCCATTTCACCGGGGGCACATACATTTAATTGAATCGGCAGAGAAACAAGTTGAGAAGCTAATAGTTATAGTCGGAACTTTAAAAACGGAAAACATTTCAGGCGAGCTGAGATATGAGTGGGTAAAGGAAACTTTTCCTCATCTGGAAGTTCACCATTTAACAGACGATAACCCACAGTATCCACAGGAACATCCTGACTTTTGGAATATATGGAAAACTAGCATTCGTAAATTCATTTCGGAAAAAATTGATTTTGTTTTTACATCCGAATCCTATGGAGATGAGTTAGCGAGAAATTTAGATGCAAAACATATTTGTATAGATTTACCAAGAAATACATTTCCAGTATCAGGTACTGCTATTCGAGAGAATCCAATGAAATACTGGGACTTCATTGCACCTGCGGCAAAACCGTATTTTGTGCGAAAAATAGTTTTGTATGGACCAGAGTCAACGGGTAAGACTACTTTGGCGCAACAGCTTGCTAAATATTTTCAGACAAATTGGATACCTGAATTTGCGCGTGAATACTTGGAAGTAAAAGAAAATCCAATGTTACTAGAGATGTCTGATTTTATCCGTATAGCAGAAGGGCAAATCAAAATAGAAGAGGAAGCTGTCAAATTTGCAAATCGGATTTTATTTTGTGACACTGATTTACTGGTTACAAAAGTTTTAAGTGATCATTATATGAACGAATGTCCTGAGTCTATTACAGAGAAAGCGTATACTCGTGAGTATTCCCTCCATCTTTTGACTTACATTGATGTACCTTGGGTGGCAGATGTACTGAGAGATAGACCGAACCAAAGAGAAGAAATGTTTGAGCTATTTAAAACGGAGTTAGAAAAAACGAAACGTCCATATAAAATTATCACAGGAAATTTTGAAGAACGATTTCAAAAAGCAGTGGAAATCATAAAACGAGAAATTCTCATGGAAGATAATGAAAGAGAGAATTAAAATCACAGAAGTCGGACCGCGAGATGGACTTCAAAACGAATCAAAACAAGTTTCAACCCAAGATAAACTTCAGTTTATCGAGTTATTAATAGAAGCAGGGCTTACTAATATTGAAGCGACTTCTTTTGTGCGAGCTGATAAAATCCCACAACTCGCAGATGCAAACGAACTAGCAAATAAATTAAACTTCCAAAATAAAAGTATCAGCTACTGTGCATTAACCCCTAACTTAAAAGGTTACGAAGCCGCAATAAAAACTGGATTTAAAGAAGTAGCAATATTTGGAGCAGCTTCAGAATCTTTCACTAAAAAAAATATAAACCGAACTGTGGAAGAATCTCTGAGCGGTTTCAAGGAATTAACCGACCAAGCAATAAAAGATGGAATCAAAGTAAGAGGTTATATTTCCACCGTGATTTCCTGTCCTTATGAAGGTAAAATTTCACCTGAAAAAGTAAACTCAGTAGTAAAAAGAATGCAAGATTTGGGAGTATATGAAATTTCTCTCGGTGAAACGATAGGCGCTGCAGTCTCCAATGAGGTAGAAAAATTACTCCAAGTATTACTAAAGGACAATCAAGCCTCTTTTTTTGCAGGGCATTTTCATGATACGTATGGAATGGCGATTGGAAATGTTGCAAAGAGTATTGATATGGGGTTACGTTCCTTCGATGCAAGTGCCGGTGGACTTGGTGGTTGTCCTTATGCAAAAGGAGCAAGTGGAAATCTTGCCACTGAAGATTTGGTTTATTTCTTAGAAAACTCAGGATTTGAAACAGGGGTTAATTTAGATTTGCTCATTCAAGCTTCCCTGTTTATGGAAACGAATCTAGATAAACCTCTACTTTCTAAAACCTATTTAGCTAAAAAGAAAATTCTAGGTTTATGAAATCAAAACAAAAATTTCTAGATTTACTGGCAGACAAATACAACGATAAAATCTATCTGAAATCCGATCCGATAGATTTTTGTTATCGTTATACAAACAAAGAAGACATTGAAGTAATTGGATTTATTTCTGCTCTATTTTCTTATGGAAATGTTCTATCCATAAAAAAGCATTTAGAAATACTATTAGGACTTTTCGGCAAATCACCATATACCTTTCTGAAAGAAGGAAAATTCTCTGAAATAGAATCTAAAATTCCCAAGTATAGATTTCAAACATCTAAGGATATTCTAATATTCCTACAAGCTCTTTCTTATATTCTAAAAAAAGAATCCAGCTTAGAAAACTTATTTCATTCAAATAAACCAGACACATTTTTAAATGAAAGGATTGTAAATTTCCAAAAGTATTTTAATGGGATTGCAAAAGATGTAACTCAAAAAAAGAAATTAAGTTATGGACTATCTTTTTTAATTGGATCTGGCAAAACAAAAGCATCTCATAAAAGGTATTGTATGTTTTTACGTTGGATGGTGCGCGATTCATTTCCTGATTTTGGAATTTATAAATCTATTTCCAAGAAAGATCTACTCTATCCAACCGATATACATATCGTACGTTTGTCCAGGATTTTAGGAGTTTCTACTCGTAAGTCGATAGATTTTCAACTAGCAAAAAACATTTCTAACTACTTTCAAAAATTGAATCCAAATGATCCACTCGCTTATGATTTTTCTTTGAGTCGACTTGGGATTTTAAAAATCTGCAAAACAAAGTATGTCTATGAAATCTGTGAGAAATGTGAGTTAAAAAAGATTTGTAATATTTATATCCAAAAGTAAACGTTTATTATGGAAATTATTTTCTCAAAATTAGAAATCCTCTGGCAAGAAAGTCCCTTTCCGTATTCAATCATTTTATTCCTATTAGCCTTAATTCTACTTTCTTCGGCTAGTTATGTGTTTTTTAAATTTGATTATAAGTTTTCATTCTTTGGTTGTGTTATTTCCTTGTTCATATTAGTTTTTTGTAGTTGGGCGGGTAATGGTTGTAATTCGAGTTTACGTTTGCAGATCAATACCTTTGGAAAAACAGCCGTGGTATCAGACAATTTGAGTAATGCAGAGTATAAACTAAATCATGAAGATTTTTCCGGATATTTAAAAACAGAATATACAAAGACAAAGAGTGGAAAATCGAAAACATACCACCAAGTATTTTTAGTTTTAAAAAACTCTACCTCCTTTCTATTGATTGAATCTATAGATCTTCCTAAGATAGAACAAACAATTGAGACTTTAAAAAAAGAATTTCAACTTCCACTCTACTTCCATACGAAAGAAATTCCAAACGTTTCACCTGCACCAGAAATCTTTGATGGACGAATTCTTTGTGACTTTAAGTTTCAATCTATTGAAGTAGAAAAAAAGGAAAATTTTTGTCGGCTTAGTTGGAATTTAAAATTCGCAGGTTATATCTATCCGATTCTATCCACTTTCTTTGTTGGTTATTTAATTTGGTTGGATTCTATTTTAAAAGATAGATTTTCTAAAATGCATATTGGGAGTTTTATGGTGATTAGTCTCTTCGTTCTTCCACTTAGTTACCTTGCTCTTTTAAAATGGGATTCTAAGTATATTCTCTTTTTAGAGAAAGACAAGTTGACAGCGAGTATAGATTCAAGATTGTTTGGTAAACGGGAAGAATCTCAAATATACTACAGNNGAGTTGAGTCAAATAGATAACTTAGAAGATATGATTAACCTTGCACAAAAATCAAAATATTTATCCCTGGCTGTCTATGGGTTACCAGTCGTAGACAAATTGTTATTATCCGATCTACTAAAAAAAGTTCAAAGCGCACGCGGAGATGGAAAATTTTTATGACAAACGAAATCGCTTTAGGCATAAGCATACAAAAAATGCAACCTTACAATTTTCTTGTATTATTATCATCCACCGCAGAAAGGAAACTTCTAGAACAATTCCTTAAAGCTGTAGAGTTTAATCCCGTTTCAATTGACAGTGAAATTCAAAACTATTTAATAAATCAAATTTTGGGAGTATCTGATTTAGAAGAAATAAAAAAAGAACAACCTCAAAAAACTACCACAGAAACAAAACCAAATAATCCCGAAGATCATTCACCTACACCTGAAATAGCTAATGATAGTTCAGAAAATCAGAGCAGTGAGGATAACAGTGATGTTACGAACAAAGAACAACTCAGACTAAACCGAGCAGTATTAGCCCTAGCTAAGGTTGACATTCTTTGTATTGAGTATCTGTTTAACGCAAGTACGTTAGAATTAATTAAACAAGTTAAAATGATGTATCCCAAGATGATTATCATTTTAATTTTAAACAATGTCAGAAAAGAACTTTTAGAGGAAATGATCAAAATAAATGTAAACGCCTATTTAATCAAACCTCTAACTAGAGATGTAATCTTTGATAAACTAAAAATTATACTCAATCGAAAAGATCTAATGCCTAAAGAGGTAATTGGTTATAAACCAAAGTGGATCAATTTAAAAGAAATACAAATTCCTCCCTTATCAAATGTTTTATCAAAGGTGATTTTATTTAATACAAACAAAGTGGGTGGCAGTGAAGAATTAGAACAAATCATTTCACCAGACAAATCCCTGAGTGCAGATTTACTGCGAGTTGCGAATTCTGCCTTTTATGGTAGAACAGGAAGTATCCACACTCTCAAAGATGCAATCACACTCATGGGTCTTAAAACAATTAACAATATTGCTATCGTAAAAGCCAGACGGATTTTCACCCAAAAATTGAACCAACCAATATTTCACAAATACTTAGAGGAATTCCCAATTTTAAATGGTTTAATTGCACTTGATCTAACTTCCCCTCTCAAACTAAAAGCTTTAAACAGTGAGATTTTCATACACTCTGTTTTATACAAAATCGGCATGACTATTCTTGCTCTCAATCAACCAGAACGTTATACAAATGTACTACAATTTTTTGAGCAAGGTACTAAGTCTCTTCTTGAACTAGAAAAAGAAGAGTTTAATACTGATTATATTCATATGGGAGTAGATATTTTCAAAGCATGGCAATTTCCAATTTCGATGCAAAGAGTAGTTAAAAACCAAGAGTTCACAATAGATGAGATAACTCATGCAACCGACTTAGATCGTTTACTTAGAATGGCAAGTATCCTTGCATTAAAATTATTAGGAAATACCTCTGAGCCTGATCGCGAAATACTTTTGACACTTTTGCAATTCTACAATATGGAAGAAGATATTATAAGTTTATTTAATGAAGAATACTATACTCATATCAAGAGTCATCCGTTTTTTGACATGTTCGTTCATGCAAGAGAATAATAAAATATGACAGAAAAATCTAGAAACAAATAAAAATCCCAACTCCAACCCAAAAAGGATTTTACACATATCCTAAGACTTTAAACAGTTTAAAAATAGAGTTTGGTTTTAAAATATCGTCCGATATTTAACCTAAATTCATGGATTTTTACTAAAAACTTATGGGAGTATTGAGAATGAACTCTACAAAGAGTTATATAAACAGTTCAATCGGAAAAAAAATTATCATGGCGATTTCGGGGCTAATGCTTTATGGGTTCGTAATAATGCATATGCTGGGAAATCTACAGGTTTTTGCAGGACCTGAAAAATTAAACGCTTATGCAAAATTTCTTCAGGACTTAGGCGGACTTCTCTGGGTTGCTAGGTTCGGACTTCTAGCGGCAGCAGGGGCACATATTTTTGTTGCGATTAAAATTTCACTCGAAAACAAAGCGGCTCGTCCAGTTCCCTACTACAACCAACAGACAAATGTTGCATCCTACGCATCGCGCACGATGAAGTATTCGGGGTTAATTGTCCTTGCCTTTTTGATTTACCATTTGCTTCACTTTACGTTAGGCGTAACAGATGCCGAAGCGGGTAGACTAAAAGAAATGCATAATGTTTACGGAATGGTAGTTGCCGGATTTTCAAATCCAATCGTTTCTTTCGCTTACATCTTCGCTATAGGTTTACTTTGTATTCACCTCAGTCATGGTTTTTTTAGTTTGTTTCAATCACTTGGAATCAACCAACCTGAGTATGACACAAAATTAAAATTAACCGCTAACATCTTCGCTCTTGGAATTTTCCTCGGAAATGCTTCCATGCCAATCGCTGTACTTTTAAAAATCGTAGCCTAATAAGGAGTAACCAATGGCATTAAATTCAAAAATTCCTTCCGGTCCTTTGGACAAAAAATGGGAAAAACACAAGTTTGAAATGAAACTTGTAAATCCCGCAAANNGAGCTTGGATATAACGTTAGTTGCTTTTGCTACCAAGATAGTCCTCGTCGTGCTCATAGTATCGCCGCGCAAGGTGGTATCAACGCCGCTAAAAATTACCAAAACGATGGAGACAGTGTTCATAGACTTTTTTATGATACAATTAAAGGTGGAGA
>DDBL01000069.1:0-4411 GCA_002333425.1 Leptospiraceae bacterium UBA2033 | reverse complement strand
ATCATAGACCAATGTGTTGCCCAAGGTGTTCCATTTGCTCGTGAATACGGTGGTCATTTGGCAAACCGTTCTTTTGGAGGTTCCCAAGTTTCTAGAACCTTTTACGCCAAAGGACAAACAGGACAACAATTACTTCTTGGCGCCTACTCTGCCTTATCCCGTCAAATTGGACTTGGAACTGTTAAGATGTACAANNGGCGGTTATGGAAACGTATTCTTTCTTTCCACTAACGCAATGGGTTGTAACGTAACAGCGACTTACCGCGCTCATAAAAAAGGTGCTTTTTTTGCAAATCCTTGTTACACACAAATTCACCCTACTTGCATTCCTGTCTCTGGTGATTACCAATCCAAACTCACTCTTATGTCGGAGTCCTTACGTAACGACGGAAGAATCTGGGTTCCAAAGAAAAAAGGCGACACTCGCTCTCCCGATCAAATTCCAGAAGATGAAAGAGACTACTACTTAGAAAGAAAATACCCAAGTTTCGGAAACCTAGCTCCGCGTGATATTGCATCTCGTAGTGCAAAAGAAGCTTGTGATAATGGACTTGGAGTGGGACCTGGTGGTCTTGGAGTTTACTTAGATTTCTCTGCGGCAATCAAACGACTTGGCGAAGATGTAATCAAAGACAGATATGGTAATCTTTTTGACATGTATGAGCGCATAACTGCCGAAAACCCATACAAAGTTCCAATGCGTATTTACCCGGCTGTTCACTATACAATGGGTGGACTGTGGGTAGATTACAACCTGATGAGTAATGTCCCTGGACTTCATGTAATTGGAGAAGCAAACTTCTCTGATCACGGTGCAAACAGGCTCGGAGCTTCTGCCTTAATGCAAGGTCTAGCTGACGGCTACTTCGTATTACCCTATACAATCGGTGACTATTTTGCAAACAATCCATCTCCTAAGATTTCGACTGACGCACCTGAATTCAAACAAGCAGAAGCGGCAGTGAATGAACGAGTAAACAAACTACTCGCCATCAAAGGCAAACGCACAGTAGACTCATTTCACAAAGAACTAGGGAAGATTATGTGGGATTATTGTGGTATGGCGCGAAATAAAGCAGGTCTTGAAAAAGCGATCAAACTCATTCCTGAACTAAGAGAAGAATTCTGGAAAAACGTAAACGTGCTTGGAACAAACGAAGAGTTAAACCAATCTTTAGAAAAAGCAGGTCGTGTTGCTGACTTCTTAGAGTTCGGAGAGTTAATGTGTAGAGACGCTCTAAACCGCGAAGAATCCTGTGGTGGTCACTTCCGTGAAGAATACCAAACGGAAGATGGCGAAGCAAAACGTAATGACAGCGAATACTGTTACGTATCCGCATGGGAATACAAAGGCGATAACCAAAAGCCAGTGGAACACAAAGAAGAGTTAACTTACGAAAATATCAAACTCGCAGAAAGGAGTTACAAATAATATGAGTTCTATCAATTTAAAATTAAAAGTCTGGAGACAAAAAAACTCTGCGGATAAAGGCAAATTTGTAGACTACGACGCAAAAGGAATCAGCACTCACGCTTCCTTTTTAGAAATGTTAGACGTAGTAAACGAAGGTCTCGAAGTGAAAGGCGAAGAGCCTATTGCATTTGACCACGATTGTCGCGAAGGAATTTGTGGAATGTGCTCTATGATGGTAAATGGATTTGCCCACGGTCACCAAAAAGGAACCACCACTTGCCAACTCCACATGCACAATTTCAAAGACGGAGATTCTATCGTCATTGAACCTTGGCGTGCAAAAGCATTTCCAGTCATCAAAGACTTGGTTGTGGACAGAGGAGCATTTGACAGAGTCATCCAAGCGGGTGGATTTATTTCCATCAACACAGGTGGCGCACCCGACGCAAATGCCCTTCCGATTCCAAAGGTAGATGCTGATTTGGCGATGGACGCGGCGGCTTGTATCGGTTGTGGTGCTTGTGTTGCTTCTTGTAAAAATGCGTCTGCTATGCTTTTTGTTTCTGCAAAAGTTTCTCAACTTGCCCTTCTCCCCCAAGGAAAAGTAGAAGCAAAAGACAGAGTTAAAAAGATGTTAAACGCAATGGACGCTGAGGGTTTTGGAAATTGCACCAACCAATACGAATGCGAAGCCGCTTGCCCTAAAGAAATTAGTGTAAGCAATATCGCGAGATTGAATCGAGAGTTTATCGTGTCGTAAACATTATCGTAGAGACGTTGCGCGNNCGCGCAACGTCTCTACGATAATCACATACAAAAAAAATTATTTAAAATCCAACTTCTCCACTCCATCCCAGTTCGGGTCAATGCCATTTTTGGAATAAAAATTACAACGCTCAACATAAAGTTCTGCGGCTTTGTCTTTGGAATCTTTCTTTAAAACAGATTTCATTTTTTTGAGAGAATCTTTGAATTTCTTAGAATAATACAGTTCAATTCCTGCTTCAAAATCAGGTTTGGTTTGGATTTTTAATTCACGGATACGCGGAGAAACCCCATTTAGAATTTCAAAAATACGAACTGCTTTGTTCTTACCTTTGACTTTGACAGTATCTAGAAAACGGTATTCGTATTTGCTCTTATCCTCTACACCTTCGAGAACATCTTCGCTAACTAGAAGAGCGGTGGAGTAAGCTTTGGTTAGCCCCTCCAGCCGAGAAGCAGTATTGACGACATCCGAAATCACAGTTCCTTCCATGCGCTCTTTTTCGCCAATGATTCCAAGCATTTGACTTCCCGTATGAATTCCAATTCCAATCGAAATAGGAGCAAAGCCTTTACTCTTACGCTTGACGTTCAACTTATACAATTCTTCTAACATTTCAATCGAAGCATCAATCGCATCCGATGTTTTTTGCGGAAACAGAGCCATGATTGCATCTCCGATGTACTTATCTATAAATCCATTGTGTTTACGAATAACCGGACCCATCGTCTCCAAATAGGAATTGATAAATCCAAAGTTCTCACTCGGACTCAAAGTTTCTGAGATAGAGGTAAATGCGCGTATGTCGGAGAATAAGATTGTCATATCCTTCTGCACGGAATCGCCGAGTCCAACTTTTGTGATGATGTCTTTTCCGAGGAAGGTTAAGAGTTGTTCGGGGACGAAGCGCGCGTAAGAGGTGATTAATTTCTTTTGTTCCTCAATTGCATCTTTTTGTGTTTGTAATTTTTCTTCTTTGAGTATATTGATCTTATCCCCTAGACCGATGGAAAGAAGGATCATTTCTAAAACAGCTCCTATTTGCATAGAATACTTTGTAATAAAACTTTCTTGAATAAAGCCAGTCTGCCTTGTAGCAATTACTAAAATACCAAATATCAAAAAACTCCATGCTAAAGTAAAATATTTTGTGGCACGTGATTTTTTATATGTTTTAATAATTACAGCAATTCCAAATATCCCAAATGTGAATCCAACAATATTGAATATACGCAACGTTATATAATAACTAAAAAAGAATGGATTAATAATAGTTGCAAAACTGAGAATAATTTGTGCAATGTATAGCTTATGAATAAATAGTGCATGTTTTTTAGTATTGATGTATTCCATGATGAACAATGAGCCTGAAATTACAATTAGCCCACCACTAATAAAGACCATTTTATTATTCAACCATACTTGAGATGACCAAAAATAAGCCTGCCCGAATCCATTAAAATTCGCTGTAAACAGAATACTTGAGGCTATATAACTTAAATAAAATATATAACTGATGTCTTTGATTGAAAAATATAAAAATAAATTATATAAAAACAAAGCAATCAATGTCCCATAAAAAAATCCTTGAGCCAATATTTCTAAAAACTCACTTTCGGCAAAATTTAATGGAGAATAAAGAACTGCCGGAACAATTAGTGAACCACCGCCGGATTCAACTCGCAGATAATACGTGTATACCTTTTCTTGGTGCAATGGAACCTTCATGATAAAATAACGGTTAGGAATCTTTCGATTCGAGAATGGAAATTGATCTCCTGTTATCTCTAAGGAATAATCACCAGTTACGTCTGGAGAATACAAATGGATTTTATCTAAAAATGGATACGATATTTCTAAGAGCCAATTTTTGTTTTGGTCTTGTTTATTTGCCAATTGAAATTTAATCCAATACGCAGAAGTTGTCTGTCCTAAGTTGAGATTTTTCTGTTCGCTTTTATTCCAACATAGTTCTGTTGTATCTGTAGAGACGCGATTAATCGCGTCTTTACGTTTGTCATCATGGATTGCGTCATTGCAACGGGTTTCCATTTTACGAACATCGCCAAATCGTAATTTACCGTCCTTGTCTTCCATATATTCTGTGTGAAGTCCGAGGACGATTTTTCCTTCTGGTTCTGTGATACGTATAGGTTCTAGTGCGGATAATGGTAATGTGGAGAGGAGAAGGAGGATTATGAATAACGACATCGTAGGGACAGGTCGCGACC